>CAZKWI010000007.1:0-37392 GCA_964556455.1 uncultured Planctomycetia bacterium
CGGAGTTAGCTTACGTATCTGGGAGAGTATCTGGTCGCCGTCTATGCCGGGCAGTTTAAGGTCCACAAAGACAACATCCGGGCTCTCTTTTGTGGCTATCTCGATACCGGCCGTCCCGCGTATAGCAGTGAATACCTGATATCCTCTCAGAGAAAAATAATTCTTTATTACCCCTGAAAAGTCGGATTCGTCGTCTATTGTAAGTATCTTGCCTTTTATCTTATTCATACGTATTGCGGCAGTGGGAACTGGAGCGTAAAGGTGGTGCCTTCACCTTCTTTGCTCCTTACCGTTACCGCCCCCCTGTTCCTTTGTATGATCTGCCTCACTATAAAAAGACCCAGCCCCGTGCCTTTGCCAGGGGCCTTTGTCGTATAGAAGGGATTGAATATCTGATCCAGCCTATTCTCAGGTATGCCCTTGCCCGTATCCTCTATATCTATAAATACACTCCTGTCGTCTTTTGTTGCTTTTACAGTGATATTACCCTGTCCCTCTATAGCCTGCGCAGCGTTCCTTATGAGGTTGAAGAGTATCTCCTGGAGCTGTTTGCGGTCGGCCCTTATGTGCGGGAAGTCATTAGGGATATTTTTGTTGAATTTTATCTTGTTGAGCTCGAGGTCATGTCCCACCAGTGACATTACCTCATCTATCTCGTTGGAGATGTCAACATCCTCGTTTATATCGCCTTTTCCGGGCTTGGCAAAGCTTGAAAGCTTCTTCGTGATAGAAGTTGCCCTGTCGGTCTCTTTTATAACCTTCTCCATGATCTTCATGGCCTCGTAGATCTGCTCTTCTTTGGCTCTTGTTTCATAGAGGCCGTCCTTTGCGTTAAGGAGAAAGACCTCGCACTGGCCTCGGGCTATGCCGAGAGGGTTGCATATCTCGTGGTTTATGCCGGCAGCAAGGGTGCCTATGACGGCCATCTTCTCGCGCTGTGCGGCTTCGGCCTGTGTTTTCGAGAGATCTTCCATAGCCTGGGCGTTACTGATGGCCACGGCTTCCGAACGCGACAGCGGGACCAGTATATCAAGGTCATCCTGCGTATAGGGTTCTCCTGATTTTTTAGATCCCAGCGTTATCGCCCCGACAAGGCTGTCGTGCAGGAGCAAAGGCAGAACAAGCTCCGCCTGCAGGTTCTTCAATATCTCCCGTATGGTGCCTATCTTATTCAGCTGCTGGATCTCCTTGTCGTTCATAAGGTGGAGCCTAGTCCTCTGGAGGTAAGTCACCAGAAGACTGTCCCTGTAGAACATCATGTTCCTTTTTTTCAGTCCCCTGGACGCCGCCATTTTGAATATATCCTCATTCCTGTCCAGGAGTATTATCCCGCATGTCTCTATCCTTAATATAGTCATAAGGCTGTTGAGGGTCTCATTCAGTATCTTGCGCAGGTCCATGACGGAGAGAACATCATCTGAAAATGACTTTAAAAGTTCTTTATAGTTGTATTTTTTCTGGAAGAGATATCTGTCTGAAACCCTGATCAAAAAATTCTCCAACGGACGAAGCATCAAAACTATCACCGCAAGGCTTGGTATCAGAAAAAACCACCTGTTGCCCCCGGTAATTTTTTCAAACGCGATCTGGCTCAAAAAAGTGAACAGGGTGATAACCCCGTAAACACTTGAGAAGAGGCCTGCGAAGACAAGGGTCTTTTTAATAACAATGTTTATATCCATCAGTTGATGGCGGATAATGGCGTATGTCATGATCAGGGTGTATGTAACTACAAATATGTCATGCGGGAAAATTTCACGGATATTAAATGAGGATAGAAAGTGTATTATGCCGCTTATAAAAGCTATGGCGTAAGCGAAACCCACATATTTAAGCTGGGTCCTGTAATGGTCTGCCGCTCTTTGGTACCGCCATAGCAATCTGGTGGAAGCATAAGTGTACATGAACCCGAAATATACCATAAAGAATATATATAACGGCCCCGGCACTACTCCGGTTCCGGGTATAAATCTTACATCCCGGATAAAAAAAGACGTAAAGGCCATAAGGGTTAAAAGGGTAGCTACAGTATAGGATGCCCTAAGAATAATTCCGGATAGTTTATCCTCCTCAAGCTTCAAGACATAGTACATAAAACTAAAAAATGTCGAGGGGACAAATATCGCGGGTGCATATATAAACCGCGTTAATAACAGGATCTTCTGCTTGCTTATGGGCAGGCTTGTAATGACAGGGTATAAAGTCCATATCCCGATTAGCGCGGTCACCAAGGCAAAATATGTCCTAGCACGGTTGCCTCTGCTTCTCCTGTATATAAAGACAACCAGGAGCCAACAGATTATAGCAGCCGTAATTGAACAGACTACATATATATTCATATGCATGAAGTAAAAATGCTCCTGTTTTTAAGTCTTTTTTCTATAAAAATTCACTTTTTCGATCTGCGAAGAAGAAACTTCCCTGTCAAAACTTCTCATCCTTGCCAGCTTAAACCCGTGTTTTTTAGCCAGCCTCTGCATATCCTCCACTTTTTCCAGAGAGATGTTGCCGCCCAGCGAAAAGCTCTCAAATCTTTCCTCTAATGTAAGTATCATGGTTTCCGCCATACAGGCAAATGCCAGTCCCGGCGGCAGCCCGAATGAAAAATGGAAATCCACATCTCCGGGAGGCTGCACTACGCCGCCGTCAATAACCAGGATATCATCTCTGAGCCGCAAGGCTTCTTCTGAGACATTTCTCGGCCTGGAAACGTCACAGATCACAGCGCCTTTTTTCAGCACTTCCACGTCTAATAAAGCAGAGGGCGTACTGGTAGACGTGATTATTATATCCGAATCTTTTGCGGCTTTGTATATATTTAACTCTATGGCTACATCGACATCAGGCCAGTTTTGCCTGATGGATTCTTCCAGTGACTTTAGCCTGGCCAGATTCCTGGCAACTAAAATAAGCTTTCTGGGACTGTAAGACGCGAACATCTTCGAGCATATATTTCCTATAGACCCGGTAGCCCCGATCACGCAAATTTGTGATTCCGGTACTTTTATATCGAGTTTTTTGCAAGTCTCGAGCGTCGCTTCTATTGCGACCGCTATCGTATAGCTGCTTCCTGTGGTTACCGGGATATCTAATTCCTTGGCCATTATCGCTCCCTTATGGCCTATTTGAGCGGCATAAGCACCCAGGCCTACAATACGATTACCCAGATCCTGGGAGATCTTCCCGGCCTCTATTATCTTATCCAGCACAAAACTGCTGTTCAGGGTCAGGATCTGCCCCGGAAGCAGAGAAACTAAGATCATATCACCTTCGATTTCGGAACCGGTTTCTGATCTTATGCCGCTGACCGTGGCTCTCCTAAAAGGCGGAAACCAGGTCATAACCCCCTGGACCAAGGCAGGCCGTTTCTTTTTAATATCGGGCTCGCTGAAACCGTCCGCGTACAACCCTATGTCAAGTGGATGAAAAATGAAGCCGAACTTCTTCATAAGGTTCTCTCCATCTCCTTCTTAATAGCTCTGAGCAGGGTCCTGAAAGACCGCTTTGTCTTCCTCATCATTATGGGGTTTGTAAATTCCATAAGCGCAGGGGCCCCAAAATCAATATCCGCTGATAGCCGCACTCTGGTGCCCGAAGGGGTCTCATCTATGGCCCATTCACCTTTATACCTGTTATAGTCGCCGTTGAGCATGCGGAACTCTATCTTTGCATCATTATCAAAATATGTGTTCTCCTCAGACCAGTTTATGTTTACACCGTCGATACTGATGTCCCATTCGGTGACAAGTGAGCCATTCACCCTCTTGAGGATCTTGACATTCTTGATATCGGGTATAAATTTCGGGAATCTATCAAACCTCTTAAGGAGCTTATATACGACATCCCGATCACGCTTTATGCTTATAGATGCGTCTATTTTCGGCATCGTCCACCCCCCTTTCTTAATAAAGGCTTTATAAGAAAATAAAAAAGCTGAGCAGTATTTGCTCAGCCTGTTATTTTTTAAGAACTTCTGTTTTTCCGTTTATTTCCTGGTCTGCGATCCACGCGTCTATCGTCCTGCGCTTAAATCTCCAGGTAGCGCCTACCTTAAACCCGGGCAGCTTCCCTACCTGCGCATGCTTATAGATCGTAACCGGCTTCATCCGAAGATACCTGGCCAGTTCGTGGACCGTCATGACACTCCCTTTCATAACATGTCCTCCGATACATTATTTTAAAGAGCCTGACGCCCTGTTTGATACTGTTTGCTGTATATTATATTATTTTATACAGATTAATACGGGGTGATATTAAGTATACCTTAATATTCAGTGAAAGTCAAGAATGACGTTGAGATTTCTCCTTTTTATAAATTAATAGCTGGGTTTCTATAGGTTTTACAGCTTTTATAGTTTTTCTCTGTGTAAGTATATCGATTTTGCTCCGGGGTGATCTTCAGGAATTTTTTAGCTTGAAAGTCCGACGGTGGATCGGGGATAAGCCAAATCTCTTTATTTTCATTATATGGGCCTTTGTGCCATATCCTTTATGAAGGTCAAATCTGTAGCCAGGGTATAGCCTGTGATACGACTTCATCATTCTGTCACGTGTAACCTTAGCGACTATAGAAGCAGCGGCTATCGAGAGGCTTTTAGAATCCCCTCTTATGATGCACTTCTGTTTGTGCGGGACATCGAGCTCAAGCCTGCCGTCTATTAGAAGGTAGTCGGGGTCTACGCCTAGATTGGTTACGGCGTTCTTCATGGCAAGGATGGTGGCCTTACGGATATTTATCTGGTCTATTACATCTTCGGGCGCTGTGCCGATACCTACGATGGCTTTCGTTATTATCTCCTGGTAGGCTAATTCGCGCTTTCTGGGTGAAAGTTTTTTGGAATCGTCTATCCTGTGGGTGAATTTGAGGTCGGTCAATATGACCGCGGATGCGACCACGGGGCCCGCTAAGGGCCCCCTGCCGGCCTCATCTATGCCGGCTATTACGGTGAATCCTCTACTCTTTGCCTTCTTTTCGTGGCTTAGCATCAGGCGCAGAGTCCTTGATGCCATAGAGGTCTTCGCCTTCGACTTTTGTCTTTTTGCCAACTTTGCCCCTCAGGTAATAGAGCTTGGCCCTTTTCACGCCGCCTTTTTTTGTCACTACGACCTTCTCTATGTTGGGTGAGTGTACGGGATATGACCTCTCAACACCTTCGCCGTAGGATACCTTGCGGACGATGAACGTCTCCCTGATGCCGGTGCCCTTTTTGCCTATGACCGTGCCTTCAAAGACCTGTATACGCTTCTTGCCTTCTTCCACGATCTTGGCATGCACCTCTACGGTGTCGCCCACGTTGAACTTAGGTAAGTCCTTTTTGGAATAGCCTTTTTCGAATTCTCTGATCTTGTCCTGTTTTCCCATTGTCAGCTCCTTTTTAGTAGATCCGGTCGTCTTTTTTTTGTTCTGTTAAGCGCTTCTTTGTCGCGCCAGTTGCTTATCTTTTTATGGTTCCCGCTCAGTAAAATTTCGGGGACTTTCATCTTCTTATATTCAGCCGGCCTGGTATATTGCGGGTACTCCAGGAGGCTTGATTCGAAAGATTCGAACCTGGCTGAGTCCTTATGGCCCAGCACCCCGGGTACCAGCCTTACAACAGCGTCCACAAGCACCATTGCGGGAAGTTCCCCGCAGGTAAGGATATAATCCCCTATGGATATCTCGTCGGTAGCGAGATGTTTTCTCACCCTCTCGTCCACGCCTTCGTAATGGCCGCATATAAGAATGATCTTTTTATATTTAGAAAGTTTCTTTGCCGTTTTTTGGTCGAGCGCTTTGCCCTGCGGTGTTAAAAGAACCACTCTGGTGCCCGGATTGCTTCGTCGCTTCGCTCCTCGCAATGACTCTACCGCTTCAAAGATCGGTTCCGGCTTCATTACCATGCCTGCGCCGCCGCCAAAGGGCTTGTCATCAGCGGTCTTGTGCCTGTCGCGTGTCCAGCGCCTGAGGTTGTGAACTTCTATCTTTACCTTGCCCGATGTCCTGGCCCGCTTTATGATGGACTCGTTAAGCACGTTGTCGAACATCTTCGGGAAGAGGGTCAGTATATCGATCTTCATCTTAAGATTGTCCGTTTGTGTGTTGTTATTTTACGCCGGCTTTTTTAAAGAGGCTCTTTACCACTACGGACGGCTTCGCTCCGACTTCCAGCCAGTACTTTGCCCGTTCTTTGTCCACCTTGATGACGGCCGGGTTCTTTTTGGGGTCGTAGTATCCCAGTTCCTCTATGAAACGCCCGTCTCTGGGGTTTCTCGAGTCGGTCACCACTACCCTGTGAACCGCGCGTTTTGTGGTCCCTATCCTCTTCAGCCTTATCACTACTGCCATTACTTTACTCCTTTGGTTTTTCTATTGTTCAGTCTACTCTCTCCCGCCATATCCTGGCGCCGAGAGACTTCAGTTTCTTCTCTATCACTTCGTATCCCCTGTCGAGATGGTATATACGGGAGATCTCCGTTCTGCCTTTCGCGACGAGCGCCGCCAGCACAAGAGCTGCGCTTGCCCTAAGGTCCGACGCCATAACAGGCGCGCCGCTCAAAAAACCCGATGTTCCTTTGACTATAGCGGTTGCCCCTTCGAGCTTGATATCTGCGCCCATTCTGTTGAGCTCGCTTATATGTATGAACCTCTCCGGGTAGATCTTTTCGGTTATTACGCTTATCCCCTGTGTTACGGACATGAGGCTCATCATCTGCGCCTGAAGGTCCGTGGGAAAACCGGGATAAGGCAGTGTCGTTATATCCACGGGCCTGAGCGGCATCCTGTAACTTGCGTTCACGGTATTACCTCTCCGCCTTATCTTTAAGCCCGCCTCGCTCAATTTATCAATGAGGCAGTTTATGTGGTCATGTCTTACACCGGTCAGTGTTATGTTGCCTTTGGTGATACCGGCGGCTATTATGAACGTCCCGGCCTCTATACGGTCCGGTATCACTGAGTGCGACGCGCCTCTCAGTCTCTTAACGCCTTCTATCTCCAGCCTGTGGGTCGCAACACCGCTTATTTTAGCGCCCATCGCTTTTAGGAAATCGGCGAGGTCTACCACTTCAGGCTCACTTGCCGCATTCTCAATAATGGTGGTCCCTTTCGCCAAGGTCGCTGCCATCATCGTATTGGCCGTTGCCAGGACACTCGAGCCATAATGGCCGCCCAGGTACACATGGGTGCCGCGCAGGCCGTTTTTCGTCGTAGCGCGTATATAACCTTCCCTCACATCCAGCCTTGCGCCCAGGGCCCTTATGCCCTTCAAATGGAGGTCTATAGGCCTAGGCCCTATAATACAGCCGCCGGGGAATGATACCTCCGCTTTTTTCATCTTTGCCAGAAGCGGTCCCAGCACACAGACAGAAGCGCGCATGGTGCTTACGAGTTCGTAAGGTGCCTTGTGGCTTATAGCTGGCGCGGAAGTTACCGTTACGGTACTGCCATTCATCTCCGCGTTCTTTCCCAGCGAGCGCAGGATCTTCAGCATAGTGAAGACATCGCCCAGCGAAGGGACATTGTCTATCACGCACTCATCATCAGTAAGCAGTGTTGCGGCCAGTATGGGTAAGCACGAGTTCTTCGCCCCGCTTATCTTCACCGTCCCTCTTAACGGCCTTGCACCATCTATTATCAGTTTATCCATCTCGCCTCTATTACCCTGGCGACGCCCCAGGGGTCTTTTGATACTTCAACTGCGTTAAAACCGTTCGATATCAATATATCTTTTACTTTTAATGACTGGTTGTAGCCGGTCTCAAACATTATATATCCGCCGTCTTTCAGGAATCCAGGCGCTAGTGATATAATTTTATTATAATAAGCCAGGCCGTCTTCCCCGCCGTCAAGTGCCGCTCTCGGCTCGCTCTTTACCGCTCGAGAGAGGGTCTTTATCTCCCAGGTCGGTATATACGGCGGGTTTGAGACTATTATGTCAAACTTCCTGTCCCCGATGCCGCTATAGAGGTCGCTCTTTACAAACTCTATCCTGCCGGAGACGCCATGGGACTCTGCATTCTCCCTGGCTACGCTTAAGGCTTCATCTGAAGCATCAAGAGCCACTATTTTACAGGTTATGAAGCGTTTTGTCAATAATATGGCTATATTTCCCGAACCGGTGCCTATATCCAGTATATCGACCGCTTTTCCGATATATTCGCAGGCCAGCATCGCCCTCCTTACCAGAAGCTCGGTTTCGGGCCTTGGTATAAAGGTATCTTTAGTCGTCTTTAAGCGCAATCCCAGAAAAGTCGTCATCCCTTGCCCAGTTTCACCTTCCTGTCGGCATCTTTGAGGGCGGCTATTATCTCTTCCAGTCCGCCTTCAAGGACACCTTCAAGGTTGTGTATAGTAAACCCTATCCTGTGGTCCGTAACGCGCCTGTCCGGGAAGTTGTAGGTCCTTATCTTCTCGCTCCTGTCTCCCGAGCCTACCTGTTTTTTGCGGTCGCGGGACCTCTTATCCTGCTGGTCCTGTCTTATCTTGTCGTAGAGCCTCGCCCTGAGGACCTTCATGGCCTTGGACTTGTTCTTATGCTGGGAGCGCTCGTCCTGGCAGCTTACCACAAGCCCTGTAGGCAAGTGTGTTATCCTCACCGCAGAGTCTGTCACGTTCACGTGCTGTCCGCCGCGCCCTCCTGCCCTGAAGACGTCTATCCTGAGGTCACCCGGGTTTATATTGATCTCGACCTCTTCAGCCTCCGGCAATACCGCCACGGTCGCCGCGGAGGTGTGTATCCTGCCGGACGCCTCCGTCTCCGGTACGCGCTGGACCCTGTGGGTACCGCTCTCGAACTTCAGCCTTCCGTAAACATTCTGTCCCGAGACCGAAAAGACCACTTCTTTGAACCCGCCTTTTTCAGTGATGTTGCTCGACATCATCTCGACCTTCCATCCCTGCTTTGACGCGTATTTGGAATACATCCTGAAAAGATCCCCCGCGAAGAGCGCCGCCTCTACGCCGCCTGTGCCGGCCCTTATCTCCATTATGATGTCGCGGGCAGCATCCTCGTCTTCCTCTATCAGCATCTCCTCGAGTTTCGAGGTAATAACATCCAGCCTGCCCTTAAGCTCTTCCTGCTCTTTTTCGGCAAGCTCTATGTAGTCGGCGTCATGGCTTTTGTCTCCCAGGTCTCCTTCCACCGCCTCCAGCTCCGCGGTAAGCCTGAGGTATTCGTCATACTTGCCTATGATACCGGACAACCTCGACATCTCCCTCGCGTACTTCTGGTAGACGAGATTGTTCTGTATGACCTTGGGGTCGCTGACAAGCCTCTGCAGCTCGTCGTAACGCGCCTTCTTTTCCTTCAGGTTCTCGAACATGCTTTTAGTCTTTCTTATTTTCGTCCTGCTTCTTTACCCTCGTCTTCTTGGCCTTCGCAGGCTTTTTCTTGGCAAACCGCTTCTTGAACTTCTCTACTCTGCCGGCCGTGTCCATCAGCTTTTGTTTGCCGGTGTAGTACGGGTGGCATTTTGAGCATATCTCTATCTTTATGTTCTGCTTGGTAGACTTTGTATGTATAACCTCGCCACAGGCGCAGGTTATCGTGGTCTCCTTGTACTCCGGATGTATCTTTTCCTTCATCACTTCCTCCTCGTTTTTTTGTTTACTTCAAATGGTTCAGTATCATCAGGAACTCTGCGTTCGTTTTTGTCTTCTTGAGCTTCTCGATAAGAAGCTCCATAGCCTCTATGGTGTTCAGCTCATTCAGCGCCTTCCTCATGAGCCATATCCTCTTGAGCTCGTCGTCGTGGACCAAGAGCTCTTCTTTTCTGGTGTTGGAGCGCTTGATGTCTATGGCCGGATAGATCCTCTTCTGGAAGAGAGTCCTGTCGAGCTGGAGCTCCATGTTGCCTGTGCCCTTGAACTCCTCAAATATGACCTCATCCATCCTGCTTCCGGTATCGACCAGCGCGGTCGCTATTATCGTGAGGCTTCCGCCTTCCTCTATGTTACGCGCGGCGCCCAGGAATCTCTTCGGCTTGTGAAGCGCATTAGAGTCCACGCCTCCGGATAGTATCTTGCCGGAGTGCGGCACTACAGAATTGTAGGCACGGGCCAGCCTCGTTATGGAGTCTATCAGTATCACGACGTCTTTTTTATGTTCCACCAGCCTCTTCGCCTTTTCGAGCACCACTTCCGCCACCTGAATGTGCCTTTCCGCGGGCTCGTCGAAGGTCGAGCTTATCACTTCGCCTTTTACCGAGCGCTGCATGTCCGTCACTTCCTCGGGTCTCTCGTCTATGAGAAGGACTATCGGCACTACGTCAGGATAGTTGGTGGTGATGGAATTCGTGATCTTCTGAAGAAGAATTGTCTTGCCGCTGTACGGCGGGGCGACTATCATGGCCCTCTGCCCTTTTCCTATGGGCGTCAGGAGGTCTATGATCCTCGTTGAAAGATCATCCGGTGATGCCTCCAGGAGAAATCTCTCATCAGGATATAGGGGCGTCAGGTTGTCGAAGAAGGTCTTGTCCTTGCACTTCTCAGGGTTCTCGAAGTTGACCGCCATGACTTTGAGCATGGCAAAGTATCTCTCGCCTTCTTTGGGCGGGCGTATCTGGCCGCCTACGGTATCGCCGGTCTTTAAGGTAAATTTCCTTATCTGCGACGGCGATATGTAGATATCGTCCGGTGAAGGCAGATAATTATAGTCCACGGAACGCAGGAAACCAAACCCATCCTGCAGTATCTCCAGGACGCCTTCGCCGTATATCAGCCCTTCCTTGGCCGCCTGCGCCTGGAGTATCTTGAAGATAAGCTCCTGTTTGCGCATGGCGCTTACCCCCTCTATCTTGAATGAGCGGGCGATCTTGCTAAGCTCGGTTATCTTCATCTCTTTCAGTTTTGTTATCTCCAGTTTTTCCTGGGTGCGCTTGGATTTAGTCGTTTCCTGTGCCATCTTTTATTTCCCTCCATACGTTTTCGACCTTCTTTTCGGTCGAGTTTAAACTTCCGTTATTATCTATTATAAAATCCGCCAGGCGCCTCTTTGTCGATAAAGGCATCTGGTTGTTGATCCGTTTTTTTATATCTTCTTCACTGATCTCGCGGTTCTTAATGCATCTTGCGATCCGGGTCTTATTCTCGGCGGTCACAAGAACGACCCTGTCTACCTTGTCAGCCAGCCCCGCCTCGAAAAGAAGCGGTACATCCAGCACGTAAAACCTCGGTTTGTTCGGCCTGCCGGCCCGTTCTTCTTCTTTAATGAGATCGTATATCTTCTTCTCCACTTCCGGGTGTATAACGCTGTTCAGGAGCTCGAGTTTCTTTTTGTCGTTAAATACTATCCCCGCCAGTTTGTGGCGGTCTATGGCGCGATCCTTGTCCAGTATATCCTCGCCGAACAAAGACACCACCTTCCTGTAGCAGCCTCCTTTCGGCGATATCGCCTCGCGGGCTATCTTATCCGCGCTCACCATGTGCGCCCCGAGCCTGCTGAAAAGATCTGCGACCGTCGTCTTGCCCGTCCCGTAGCCGCCGGTCACGCCGATCAGAAAGGGCTTCTTCATTCGAGTTCCTTCTGGTCGAGCCAGTTAGACCCCACGGTGATATTCGTCCTTACGGGGACTTTCAGCTTAACAACGTTCTCCATTTTGTCTTTGATTATTTTCTTGGCTTTCTTAAGCTCTGTCTTCAGGACATCAAATACAAGCTCGTCGTGCACCTGCAGTATCATACTGCTTTCCAGCTTCTTCGCAGTGAACTCTTTCTCAACTTCTATCATAGCCACTTTTATGATGTCCGCGGCAGTGCCCTGTATGGGCGTATTCACCGCGGTCCTTTCGGCGAACTGCCTCAGGCGGACGTTCTCGCTTGTTATGTCCGGTATATAGCGCCTCCTGTTGAAGAGGGTCTTGACATAGCCCGTGGTCCTAGCCTCTTCGATGGTCTGGTCTATATATCTTTTCACGTCCTGGTACCTCTCAAAGTACGCGTTTATAAAATCCTGCGCCTTTGCCGGGTCTATCTCCAGGCTTTTAGATAATCCGAAAGCGCTCATGCCGTATATTATGCCGAAATTCACCGTCTTTGCCTGGTTCCGCATCTGGGTAGTTACATCTTCGATATCGACGTCGTTCACCAGCGAAGCGGTATACGCGTGTATATCGATATCATTCTCGAAGGCCTTTATCAGGTTCTTGTCACCGGACAGGTGCGCCAGTACGCGCAGTTCTATCTGGGAGTAATCCGACGCCAATAGTATGTATTTTTCTGATCCGGGGATGAACGCACGCCTCACCTTCCTGCCCATCTGCCGTTTTATGGGGATGTTCTGCAGGTTAGGCTGGCTTGACGAAAGCCTGCCGGTAGCGGTTATCGCCTGGTTAAAAGAAGTATGGAGCCTGCCTGTCCTGGAATTTATCATTTTAGGGAGGCTGTCTATATAGGTGGTCTTCAGCTTTGAGAGCTCCCTGTACTCGAGTATGGCGGCGGGCAGTGTATGTTCGGGCGCAAGCTTTCTTAAGACCTCTTCATCGGTCGAGTATCCGGTCTTCGTCCTCTTTACAACGGGCAGCCGGAGTTTTTCAAAGAGCACCTCAGAGAGCTGTTTCGGGGAGTTTATATTGAATTCGCACCCCGCTATCCTGTAGATGTCGGCGACGCGCGACTCCATGGCCTTGTCCATCTCCTTCGACATGCCGCTCAAAAAATTCACGTCGATAGCGACCCCCCTGGCCTCCATGCGGGCAAGGACATCGATAAGAGGCATCTCTATCCCGCCGGAAAGGTCTGCCAGGCCGGACTCAATGAGCTTATTGTTCAGGATGCCCTTGAGCCTGAATGTTACGTCCGAGTCTTCCGAACAGTATCGCGACACCCTTTCTATCGCGACACAGTCCATCGTAATGGCCTTCTTACCCTTTCCTATGAGCTCTGATATGGGCGTCATCTTGTGGCCGAGGTACTCCAGGGAAAGGTCCCCAAGCCCGTGGTTCATCCTCGACGGGTTTAAAAGGTACGAGGCGACCATAGTGTCAAATGATATCGGCGCCAGGTCTATGCCGTAATTAAGGAGCACCACTTTTTCATACTTGATATTCTGGCCGATCTTCTTTATCTTTTTATCCTCGAAAACGCACTTTAGCTTTTTAAGGGCGTATTTCCGGTCGAGCGTCTTTTCTTCTTTATGCATAAGAGGGACATAATACGCCTTCTTCTCTTCCCAGCAGAATGACACCCCCACTAGCTCGGCGGCGTTAGGGTCGGAGCTGGTCGTCTCAAAATCCAGGGCGATCTGGTCTTTGGTCTTCAGCTCTTCAACGAGCTCCTCGAACCTTGCCTTTGTGTCAATGGTCTCGTAGTCGGCTTCCCACTCATCCTGTTCCGCGACATCTTTGAGGAGATTCCTGAATTCAAGTTCCCTGAAAAGCTGCGTAAGCCTTTCCGTGTCAGGCTCCCCGGGCCTCAGCTCATCCAGGCTGAAATCTATAGGCACATCCGCATCCAGCAGCGCCAGTTCTCTGCTCTGTCGCGCGTCGGCTTCATGCTCGCTCAATATCCTGCGCCAGGCTTCACGTTTTACCTTATCGAGATTTTTGTAGAGATTATCTATGGACCCGAACTCCTTTATAAGCTCGGAGGCGGCGACCTCTCCTATACCGGGCACGCCCTTGTAATTATCCGACTGGTCACCCATGAGCGCCATCAGGTCTACTACGCCTTCCGGCCCTACGCCGTAGCGCTCCTTCACCTTCTCCTCGTCGTAGACCAGCCCTTCCTTGTGGGTATTTATCACGACAACGCCGGGCGAGACGAGCTGCAGCACGTCTTTATCGCCGGTTACGATACGCGTCTCTAGCGCCCCCGAGACCGCGCGCTTGGAGATGGTGGCGATTATATCGTCAGCTTCGTATCCTTCCTTTTCAAAGACCGGTATCTTGTAGGCGGCCAGGACGTCCTTGATTATCGGCATCTGCTGCACCAGGTCATCCGGCATGGGCTTCCTGGTGATCTTGTAGGTCTCCAGCTTTTTGTGACGGAAGGTCGGCGCTTTCGTATCGAAGGCCACACAGAGGTACTCCGGGTCTTCCTGCTTCACAAGCTTGTTCAGCATGGTAATGAACCCGTAGACAGCGTTGGTCGGCTGGCCTTTTGAATTCGAGAGGTTCCTTATCGCGTAAAAGGCGCGATAACAAAATGAATTTCCGTCGATCAGAAGAAGCCTTCGTGCTTTCATTTCCATGCCTTTTCCAGTTCTTTGCGTATTTTTGAAAGCGGTACTTTTCTGGCGGCCGCTATTTTTTTGTAATCGTCATATTCGGGCATTACCTTCTTTATCCCCCCGGGACCGCTAGAGACCTTCATCCTTACGCTGCCGTATCTGGTCTTAACGCGGCACGTCTTCCTGGAGAGCTTGTTTCGTTTCACCTGGTAATACCTGATGCCGATAGTGGTCGATTCAGAAAAGATCACTGAAGATAATCTGTCAAGGGCGTCTTTTTCCGACAACACCGTCAGGAGTATCCCGGGCCGGGTCTTCTTCATCTGCACCGGTGTCAGGTAGACATCGAGTGCGCCCTCGCTGAAGAGCCTCTCGGTCAGGTGCTCGTAATCGACCGGGGTCATGTCGTCTATGGTCGTCTCCATCACCGTGATGGTGTCGGTCAGGAATGCTTCCTTCGACTCTCCCACCAGGGCCCTCAGACAGTTCGGGTGGGTCCCTGTCCGGTTAGAGCCCGCGCCGTAGCCCACGCCCTTAAGGACCATCTGCGGGCAGTCCGTAAAATCCTCCACAAGGTTCCGAAGAAGCGCGGCGCCGGTCGGGGTAACAAGCTCCGCTTTTATATCCGACATTATTACCGGGATACCTTTAAGAAGGTTCAGCGTCGCGGGTGCCGGTATAGGTAATACCCCGCCTTTTGTCCTTATAGTGATGCCGCCCCCTAAATTTACGGGAGACGAGTATATCTTGTCTATGCCCATTATCTTCAGCGCCGATACAGCGCCTACGATATCGATGATAGAGTCGAGATCCCCCACTTCGTGAAAATGGAGATCTTTCAGGTCCTCCTTATGGACAACACACTCCGCCTTTGCCAGACCCTTGAATATTTCTATGGATCTATCCTTTATATCGGCCTCGAGCCTTGAACACAGGATCATGGATGTGATATCTTTTAAAGAGCGTCGTTCGCGGCCGGAGTTCTTGTCTATAACTACGTCGAGTTTCGTGGCGGATAATTCCCCGCGTTTCACTCTTGCGGTTTTAATAGTATAGCCTTTCACGCCCAAAAGCGATAATTTGCGCCTGAGGGCGGCAGGGTCCATTCCCGCATCACATAGCGCCCCGAGGAACATATCGCCCGCTATCCCGCTGAAACAATCCAGATACAGTATCTTCATAGTTTTTATTTGTTTATCATGCTCGCCAGATATCCGGCGCCGAACCCGTTATCGATATTGACCACTCCCACTCCGGGAGAGCAGCTGTTAAGCATGGTCAGAAGCGGCGCTATCCCTTTGAAACTGGCGCCGTAACCTACGCTCGTGGGCACTGCTATCACAGGCCTTGATACCAGCCCGCTCACCACGCTCGCCAGTGCCCCTTCCATGCCGGCTACGACTATAACTACGTTCGCAGCCATTAGCTTCTTCTTGTTGCCGAGCAGCCTGTGTATCCCGGCTACTCCCACGTCGCATAATATGGAGGCGTTATTGCCAAGAAGCGAGAGCGTGAGCCTCGCCTCCTCAGCTACCGCATAATCCGAAGTGCCGCCCGTAACTATCAGTACCTTCTTTTTAACGGACTTGGGTTTCATGCCGCCCGAATATATCATCCTGGCGGGTCTGTTGTAAAGCAGAGAGCTGTATTTTTTCTTAAGGGACCTGAAGAGGTCCTCGTCTGCGTGTGTCAGCATCAGGACCTTGTTCTTGTTATATACGGCCCCCAGTATGCGCTCTACCTGCCCGGGAGTCTTTTTTCCGCAGTATATCACTTCGGGGCAGCCTCTCCTCATGTGCCTGTGGCTGTCTATCTTGGCAAAACCGAGGTCTTTATAGGGTAGATCGCGGAGCATATTATACGCCCGGTCTACCGAGACACGCCTTGTACCTACTTTCTTCAACAACCCCTTTACGGAGCTTTTTGTATACATTTTTGTTATTTATTCCGGATTGATATTCAGGGTCAATTTTCAGTGGTTCTGCGTTCGCTTAGCTCTTTGGAGATGAAAGATTGGCTTCGCAGAATGGGTTAGGTGGTTATCATCAATACGACCGCTGTTATAATGACGACTATTGAAAGGATGTAAAAATCATTGAAATAGAGAAAGTCCCTTACACTGTCGGCGCCGGTAGTAACTACTATCGTCTCATCCGCTACGGGCATCGGCACGTCATTGGGGGCCTCTGCTCCGTTTTGTTTAGGCGTATCGGCGGGAATGCCTGCAGCCTTCGGCTTCTGCCTCGGGCGCTCTATGCTGGCTTTCAGGAGATAAAGCTGCGTCTTCTTGAATCTCAAAAAAGAGCCGCCTATTTTATATGCGGGTATCCTGCCCGTATCCACCATCTCTTTTATCTTTCTCTCGCTCAGGCCCAGATATTCCGCCGCTTCGCGTATATTTAAAAGGTGCTCCTGCATAGAATGATCAGCCGATCCTCTCCTTCAGTATCCATTCATCCAGGGTAGCCCTGTCGAATTTCCACGTATCCTTCTCTTTTACTCCCGGGAGCCTGCCCTCTTTCGCCCAGTTCAATATAAGAGAATTGTCCACTTCCAGATATTTCGCGACCTCTTCGACCGACAGCACCTGCTTGCCCGAGAGGTTCCTGGTCTCTTTGCTCCTGAGCATACGGCACTTTCCTTCAAAGATCGCGCCTTCCTGTATACTGATAACAGGGGCCTTAACATCTCCTAAAACCCTGGCCGGGGCCACAAGCTTCAGGCTCCTGGAGGCGTCTATGTTGCCGTAAACGCTGCCGGCTATAATAACAGCTTCGCCTTTGATATGGGCCTTTACGGACGCGTTCTCGCCTATAGTAAGATTGCCTTTTGTGTCAAGCCCGCCTTCGAACGTGCCGTTTATGCGAAGGTTCACAGGATCTTTGAATACCATATTACCCTGCATGCTGGCATCAACGTCAAGTATCTTTTCCTGCGTATCTCTCTTTCTTAAGGCCATAACTCCCTCCTCTTTTAATTACTCGTCGTCCTCTTCTTCCCTATCTTTATACCACTTGGTAAATTTTCCAAGCAGTGTAAGTGTCACCATGATCGCTACTGAAGCATAGGTCGCGGCTCTGAAAAAACCGCACCCAAGCGCCATTCCGATACCCGCGACCCCCCATATACTGGCCGCAGTCGTAAGCCCCGTTACTGAGGCCCTTGAGCGTATTATCGTGCCCGCGCCTAAAAAGCCTATGCCGGTCATGATGCTCGCCGCTACCCTGGATGGGTCGCAGGAGCGGTTTATACCGCTGAAATGCTCGGCCATGTAAATGGATGTTAATACAATGAGGGATGATCCTACGCAGACCAGTATGTGGGTTCTTAAACCAGCGGCCCTTTTGTGCCTTTCCCTCTCAAAACCTATGATCCCGCCAAGCAGGACCGCTAACCCCAAACGTAATATAAGGTCTATATCTGTCATATTGTTACGTAATTATATCATAATACCATATATATAAGCAAGCAAAATCTTCTTTCCCTCAAGCTGCGAGGCAAGCGCGGTTTTTCAACGAGCAGACAGCGCAGGCATGGGTCGCCGGAGCGACTGTTTGAAATCGCGCACTCCTCTTTCGCGCCATCTAGATCATAAGCTTTTTAGCATACGTGCGCGATTTCAACCACAGCGAGCAAAAGGCGCGTTCCTTTTGCGAGCGACAAGCGGAGGCGACTCATGCCTGCGCTGTCACCCCTTTCGAAAAGAGCGCTTCGCCGAGGCCGCCTATCATGGCCGCATTATCCACGCACAGTCGCATCGGCGGGAAGTATGTCTTTATCCCCCACTTATCCGCCTCCTCCTTCAGCCGTTCCCGCAGGCGCGTATTCGCGCTGACGCCGCCGCCCACAATGAGGCCGCGCGCCCTCTTCTTCCTGCACGCCTCTATGGTGTTCTTCGTCACCATATTGCAGACCGTCTCCTGAAAACCAGCACTTATGTCATTCACTGCCTTATCTGTCAGCCCGCCCTCCGGCAGGTTCTTCACATAATACATAACCGCCGTCTTTATGCCGCTGAAGCTGAAGTCGAGCGTCTTCGCCTTGAAGCTGGATGACGGAAATTTTATCTTTCCAGCATCCCCGAGTTTCGCTCGGGCTTCTATGACCGGGCCGCCGGGATAACCGAGGCCGAGTATCTTCGCTACTTTATCAAATGCCTCCCCTGCCGCGTCATCCTGCGTCTCGGCCAGGGGCCTGTGCCTCTCGAGATCATCCATCCAGATCACGGACGTATGGCCGCCTGAGATCACGAGCCCCATTACGGGGAACGTTATGTCGTCATAATGCATAATATTCGCGTATAGATGTGCGGAGAGATGGTCCACTTCCACGAGAGGCACATAGAGTGCAAAGCTGAGCGCCTTTGCCATAGATATTCCCACAAGAAGGCTCCCTGCAAGGCCGGGTGACTTTGTAACCGCGATGAGCCCTATGTCCTTCAGCTTGATCCCGGCCTCCGAAACTGCCTCTCTGACTACCGGATTTATATATTCCAGGTGGAAACGCGAAGCTATCTCAGGGACTACGCCGCCGTATTTTGAATGGAGGTGAACGCTGGATGTTACTATGTTGGAGAGTATCTTTCTGCCGCTTGTAACTGAGGCTGAGGTCTCGTCGCAGGATGTCTCGATACCGAGCGTATACATCATTCGGCAAGTTCGGAAGCCGGGACCAGGCGTATGCCTCTCCGCTTCAACTCGGGGAGCATTTCTTTTATGACCGATATGGTCAGAGGCCTGTCGTGCCCTATGCCTATCGCAGAGCCTGCGGCAAGTGCCTTATCCGCCATCTCCGTTATCTGCCCGGCTATGTAGTCCGGGTCTGTTTTGTTATCCAGAAATACGGAACGTGCGGCGAATCTTATGCCGATCTCGCGGCTTGCGCGGGCGCATATGGACTTGTTCGTGACCAGGCTGTCTAGAAAATAGAGGTTGTCGGTTTTCATCTGCCGGAATATAGTGGACATGACCCTCTTATCCTCGGTGCCTTTAGAGCCCATGTGGTTAGATATGCCCGCGAGGCCCGGAACGCTCAGCATGGCCCATTTCAGGGTTTCGGCCACTTCTTCATCGGTCATCGAGATCATGATCGTCCGCTTCTCCAGCCGCCGGTTCTCATGCGGCTCGAGCGGAAGGTGCAGTATATGCTCAAAACCGTGCTCCCTGGCAGCCAGGCTTATCGTCCTGGAATACGGCAGGTTGGGCAGTATGGAAAGTGTCACCGGGGCCTCTAGCGCCCAGACATCTTTTACATTCCTTAGGTTATAACCGAAATCGTCCAGGACTATCGCCGCACTGGCCTTGTACAGGGGCTCCGCTGTGACTATCTTCCTGGTCTCTATCACTTCCTGCCTGGACTGCCCGATCCGCCTCTTGATCAGTTCCAGCCGGTCGGACAGCGTATTTGCCCTGTGCCAGAAGAATAACGTGCTCACAGCAAAGATGATCACAGCCAGTATAAGAAATCTGTTCTTCATATTTACGTGTTACCTTTTATACGTTCGTAGGCCTTTATTCCCTTTAGTATATTCATCGCTCCGAGAAGCTGATTATCATGCTCTTTCTTCTTGGATTCTTTTTTGCCGTTCTT
Source organism: uncultured Planctomycetia bacterium (assembly GCA_964556455.1). GTDB lineage: Bacteria > Omnitrophota > Gorgyraeia > JABMRJ01 > JABMRJ01 > CAZKWI01. Next base: position 19,734 of record CAZKWI010000007.1, read on the forward strand.
TTGTTCTTCGTCATTCTCTACCTTCTCGAAGACCTCATCCAGCTTCTCGTTCTCTTCGCTTGCTTCCGCGATCTTCTTATATTCGATGATCACGTCCGGGATAATGCCTTCCTCGCGTATAGACCGCCCCTTGGGAGTGAAATATTTTGCGGTGGTGAGCCGCAGCGCCGAATTGTCCCTCAGCGGTATCACCGTCTGGACAGATCCTTTTCCGAACGTCTTCGTGCCCACTATGATCCCCCGTTCATTGTCCTGTATGGCCCCGGCCACGATCTCCGAAGCGCTGGCCGAGCCGCCGTTGACAAGGATCACCATGGGATAATCGCCGCTCGGGTCCTCCACGGATTCATACTTTCTCTCGGCCTCCTTGTCCCGGCCCCTGGTGCTCACTATATCCAGCCCTTTGTCGATAAACTTATCGGATACGGTCACGGCCACGTCCAGTAGGCCGCCGGGATTATTCCTTAAGTCCAGGACAAGGCTGTTCATGCCGTCCCGCTCCAGCCTTTTGAGGGCATCGACGAGCTGCTTCGGCGTGTGCGACTGGAACTCTGTGAGCCTGATATAACCTATGCCGTCCTCTACTATCGACGCATCTTTGACGCTCTCTATCTTTATCACCGCGCGTTTTACTGTCACGTCAAAGAACTTCTTCTCCGATTCCCTCAATATGGTAAGCACGACATTGGAGCCGGGCCTGCCCCTGAGCTTCTTTACGGCGTCAAGGAGCGTTATATTCTTGGTAGACAAGCCATCAATCTTTACTACCCTGTCGCCCGGCTTCAATCCAGCCTTATACGCGGGCGTATCCTCTATAGGAGAGATTATGGTCAGCAGGCCGTCCTTGATGGATATCTCTATACCCAGGCCGCCAAACTCCCCTCTCGTCTCCACCTTTACTTCCTTAAAGCTGTCAGGGTCCATGAACTGGCTGTAAGGGTCGAGCGCTGCAAGCATGCCTGACAGCGCGCCGTAGATGAGGTCCCTGGGCTTTACTTCCTCGACATAGTTGGACCTTACATAGCTTATCGCGTCGCTGAAAAGCTCGATCTGTTCATACAGATCACTGGCCTCCTCCATGCTCAGCCCGCATACACCTGTTCTAGCTATAAATATTGCCGCAATAAAGAGCGCCGCCAGCGCCAGGACCGTCTTTTTCATGTCTTATTTATCCTTTCGGTTAAGAGTTTGTTCGCTATTTTAGGATTGGCCTTGCCCCCGGTGGCCTTCATTACCTGCCCCACCAGGAAACCGAGCACGCCTTTCTTACCCTTCCTGTATTCTTTCACCGGCCCGGTGTTCGCCCTTATAACGTCGTCCACTATGCCGGTAAGCTCGCCCTCGTCTTTTATCTGCAGGAGCCCTTTTGATTCCACTATGGAACGTGGGGGCTTCCTCGTCTCTATCATATCCAGCAGTATCCCCTTGGCGATCTTCCCGGATATGGCCCCTTCGTCTATCAACTGTATCAGCTCTGCAAGACGCGCCGGCTGGATACCCAGCCCTCTTATGCAGGCATATCTTTTGTTCATTTCGCTCATTATATCGCCTGTTATCCAGTTAGCGATGAACTTCGGCTCCCCCTTGTATATGCCGGCCGTCTCTTCAAAATAGTCCGCCACATCCTTTTCCTTGACTATACCATAAGCAGCGCCCTGCGAAAGGCCGTATTCTGTTACAAAACGCGCCAGGCGTTTGTTAGGGAGCTCGGGAAGGCCTTCTTTTATCTTCTTGATGTCTTTGGCTGCTATCGTAAAGGGCACGAGGTCGGGTTCGGGAAAGTATCTGTAGTCGAAGGCCTCTTCTTTAGACCTCATCGACTTAGTCTCCTGCTTCGCTTCATTCCACAGCCTCGTCTCGTGGGCCACCTTATCGCCGTCTTCCAGGACCACTATCTGCCGCGCTATCTCATAATCCAGGGCGTTCTTGACGCCCCTGAAGGAGTTCATGTTCTTCAGCTCTACTTTATCGCCGAGCTCCTTTGTGCTCTTAAGCTTAACGGATACATTGGCGTCGCACCGCAGGCTTCCCTCTTCCATATTGCAGTCGGAGACTTCCAGGTATTTCAAGATGGATTTTAGTTCAGTAAGATATTCGTACGCCTCTTCGGGTGAGGCTATGTCGGGCTCGCTGACTATTTCCAGGAGCGGCGTGCCGGTCCTGTTGAAGTCTACCAGGCTCTTATTGCCGCTGCCTGTGTGCATGAGCTTTCCGGCGTCCTCCTCAAGGTGCACCCGCTTTATCTTCACTTTCTTCTTTCTGTCATTTACTAAAAATTCGAGTATGCCGCCGGAACCCAGCGGCAGGTCGAACTGCGATATCTGAAAATTTTTGGGCAGGTCCGGATAAAAGTAGCTCTTCCTGTCGAACTTCATCATCTTCTGGATCTTACAGCCTAGCGCAAGCGCCACCTTTATCGCCGAATCGAGCGCGGTCTTGTTCAGGACGGGCAGCACTCCGGGCAGCCCCAGGCAGACAGGGCACGTATGTGAGTTCGGCTCAGCGCCGAATTTCGTGCTGCAGCTGCAGAATATCTTCGAACGGGTCGAGAGCTGTACATGAACTTCAAGGCCTATAGTGGGAGTATACTTTATAGCGGGGTTCAAATCTTAGGCCTCCTCCTGGTTATTCCGGAAAGCGTCTGGAAGGCGTAGGCGAGTCTTATGAGCATCTCTTCGTTGAAAGGCTTCGCGAGTATCTGGAGCCCTATAGGGAGATTGTTCTTCGTATACCCGCAGGGGATCGATATGGCCGGTATGCCCGCCAGGTTCGCCGGTATAGTAAATACATCAGACAAGTACATGCTTATGGGGTCGTCTATCTTCTCGCCTATCTTGAAAGCGGGCGTGGGCGAAGTCGGCGTGATTATGCAATCGAACTCACTGAAGACCTTCTCAAAATCCTCTTTTATCTTGGTCCTTACCTTAAGCGCCTTCAGGTAATACGCGTCATAATAGCCGCTCGAGAGGACATACGTCCCCAGGATGATGCGCCGCTTGGCCTCGGCCCCGAAACCTGACGAGCGGGTATTCTTGTACATGTCTACAAGTCCGCCGCCGCCCCGCAGGCCGTACTGCACGCCGTCAAACCTCGCAAGATTGGAGCTCGCCTCGGCAGGTGCTATTATGTAATAAGTGCTCACCGCGTAATCCGTATGCGGCAGTGATACGTCCTTGAACTGCGCGCCCAGGCCGTCGAGCGTTCCTATCGCCTCGGTCACGGCCTCCCTGACCTCCTTGTCTATGCCTGCGATAAAATATTCTTTGGGAACGCCTATCTTCAACCCTCTTATATCTTTTACGAGCGATCTCGTGTAATCCGGCACCTTCACGTTGACAGAGGTAGAGTCCTTGGGGTCGTAGCCCGCTATGACATTCATAAGCTCCGCGCAATCCTCGACATCCTTGGTTATGGGCCCTATCTGGTCAAGTGATGAAGCAAAGGCGATGAGACCGTACCGAGAAACGCGGCCGTAGGTGGGCTTCATCCCGACCACTCCGCAAAGCGCGGCCGGCTGCCTTATGGAGCCTCCCGTATCAGAGCCTATGGCCATAACGGCTTCGTCCGCGGCAACCGCAGCGGCTGACCCGCCGCTTGAGCCCCCCGGTATCCTGTACAGGTCCCATGGGTTCTTCGTCGGCCCGTAACACGATGTCTCACAGGAAGAACCGAAGGCAAATTCGTCCATGTTGGCACGCCCGAGAAGTATGGCGCCGGCGTCCTTCAGTTTTTTTACGACCGTAGCGTCATACGGCGGCCTGAAACCTTCCAGTATCTTGGAGCCGCAGGTGGCGAGGCGCCCCTTGATGCATATATTGTCCTTGACCGCCACCGGGATACCATAGAGCTTGCAGTCCTTCTTTCCCTCTATCCTGGCAAGCTCCTCTTTTACATCGTCCCGGCTGAAGAATATGATGGCGTTCAGTTTCTTGTCCAGTTTTTCGATGCGCTCCGAAATGTATCCAGCCACACGCACTGGCGTCGCCTTGTCCTCCATATAAAGCTTCTTTAACTGGTGCGCCGGGAGTTTACGCAATTCTTCCTGCATCTATTAGGATTCCTCTATTACTTTTGGCACTATAAAAAACGGGGGATTCTTTTCAGGCGCGTTGGCGAGGGACTCTTCGGTAGATAGTGAGTCCTTCACCCTGTCCTCGCGGAAAACGTTCATAAGCGGCAGGGCGTGCGTGGTAGGCTGGGTATCCCTGATATTCACCTTATTGAGCTTTTCGATAAAAGATATGATATCGCCCAGCTGTCTGGACAGGAATTCCGACTCTTCATCGGTAAGCTTTATCCTGGCAAGATTCGCTATATACCCTACATCAATTTTTTCTTTCATTGTCCACTTGTCATTCCCGCGTAAGCGGGAATCCACAGGTTTGCCGTCATAGATCCCCGCTTTCGCGGGGACGTAGTATAATAAAATTATTACATAATTACGTTAAAATGTCAATAACGGCGTTGGCTATTTCGGCGAATTTCTCAAGGCTCAATATCTCCGCCCTGGAACGCGCGTCTATGGAGAGTTCTTTAAGAATAAGCGCTATCTCTTTTTTATCGAGCCCCAGGGCCTTCTTCTGCGAAAGCGCTGAAAGTACGGTCTTTCTCCTCTGGCCGAAAGCCGCCCTTATCACTTTAGAAAGCATATCAGGGTCAGCGACAGGGACACGCCCGTCGCGCAGTATCTCAAGCCTCACTAGGCACGAATCCACTTCAGGTACGGGAAAGAAGAGCGCCCTTCCGACGTCCATCAGGACCTCTATATCGGCATGGAACTGCGTAAAAAGACTGAACGAGCTGTAATTTTTCGTGCCGGGTCCGGCGGCCATGCGCACAGCCAGTTCTTTCTGGACGATCACAAAAATAGTGTCTATTTTCTTTTTGTGCATAAAGAGGTGCTGAAGGATGGGGCTCGTTATATAATACGGCACAGCGCCCACGACCTTCAACCCGCTCCCGATGGAGCCGACATCGAATTTCAATATATCGGCCGTTATTATATCTATCCTGCCTGAGTCCTTAAGTATCTCTTTTGAAAGCTCAGCTATCTTTTTGTCCTTTTCCACGGCGTATACGCGTGCGCAGCGGGCTGCCAGGCCTTCGGTGAGCGCGCCCAGGCCGGAGCCTATCTCCAGGACGGTGTCGCCGGGCTCAAGCTCCAGCAGTCTTATTATCTTGTCCCTGGCATTCTTATCCACGAGATAGTTTTGTCCTAGCGATCTCTTCAGGAAAAAGCGGTGCTCTTTGGAGAGGGCTACGATCTGGGTCTTTGTAAGCATATTACCGCCCCGCCAGTCGACAGGCGAGTTTGACTGCGGCTGTCATGCCTGCGGGGTCCGCTATGCCCCTGCCCGCTATATCGTAGGCGGTACCGTGCGCCGGAGAGGTCCTTACGAACGGCAGGCCCAACGTTACATTTACACAGTCTTCTCTTGCAAGCATCTTAACGGGTATCATCGCCTGGTCATGATACATGGCAACCAGGCAATCAAGCTTCTTTGCGTAGAGGCTGTTGAAGGCGCTGTCGGCCGGCAGAGGGCCCTGCACGCCGGGGTATTTTTTCTTAAGGAACTCAGCCGCGGGGCCTATAATATCAGACTCCTCCCGGCCGAGAACTCCACCTTCACCGGCGTGGGGATTTACGGCACATATGCCCACTCTGGGGCATTTCATGCCGGATCTCTTTTTAAGGAAATCTATCGTAAGTACAGATGCATCGATTATCTTTTCGGCGGTCAGTTCCCGGCCGAGGGCCATGAGCGGGATATGCCTGGTGACGGTGGTCACCGTCAGGTCCTTTCCCACGAACATCATGGCTATTTTTTCGGCGCCGACGGCCCCGGCAAGGTATTCCGTATGGCCGGTGAACTTTGTGCCCGCTTTTGTTATCTCTTCCTTGTTTACAGGTGCTGTGACCAGAGCGGCAGCCTTTTTTTCGGTTATCAGTAAAACCGCCTTATCGATATATTTCAGGGGCGCCTTAGACGTCTCGTCCGTGCCCATGTCCAGGACGGAGCCTTCCAGGTCGAACGATCCTATATTTAAGGAGTCCCTTGTCTTTTTCAGGAGCCGCAGGTCCCCTATGATAAGAAAGTCGGCAAGACTTCTGACGGATCTCTTGGAGAGGGTTTTAAGGGTTACTTCAGGACCTATGCCGCGGGCATCGCCCATTGTTATGAGAACAACGGGCCTACTTGATGTCGATGTACGCATTGGATTTGAGGTCATCCAGCCATTCATCCAGTCGCCTCTTGGCCTCAAGCCGGTAGAGCGTTTCGGTCACTTTGCCGCGGACCTCATCGAACGGCAGGACCTGGGCATCCCTGCGGTCATAAAGCTTAAATATATGAAAGCCGACCGGTGTTTCGATCACTTTTGATATCGCACCCGGGGCCAGATAGAATATCTCGTCGTCTATCTCTTTAAGAAAACGGCCGCGCTCGACATATCCCATGTTGCCGCCGTCGCCGCTGTTGGGGCCCTCGGAATAGTTCCTGGCGGTCCCTTTAAAATCCTTGCCGGAAAGAAGCATCCTGCGAACGTCCTCGGCGAGCCTGCGGCTTTGCGCGGGAGAGCGGACACTTTCGAGCTTTATTAGTATGGCACCGACACGCGCCTTCGCCGGATGGGTATAATCGTCCAGGTTATCGCGGTAGTAGTCCCTTACCTCTGACGGCTGCACACGCACTCTTGTCTTTATCCTCTCGTCCACGGCCTTCTGTATCAAAAGCTGGTCCTTGTATTTTTCACGCAGGTCGCTTATGGATATGTTCTGCTCCCTCAGAAGAAAACTGAAGCTCATATCCCTTTCTTCCAGGTCCTGCCTGATCTTTGTAACCTCGCGGTCGATCTCCTTTTCCGAGACCGACAGCCCCATCTTTTTAGCTTCACCCAGTATAAGCCTGTCGCCTATGAGCTGCTTCAGCACGTCCTGGCGTGTTTCGTTAAGCATCTCGTAGAGAACCTCGTCCGTCTTGTACAGTTCTCTGTACTGCATATAGATAGGGTACAGGACGCGGTCAAGCTCGGACTGTGTAATGACCTCGTTATTGACCACCGCAACGATCCTGTCCACGATCTTGCCAAAAGACAGGGCGGGGCAAAAGAAGGATATTGCACAGAGTAAGATGAGAGATCTTCTGAATGGGATCCTTATCACTCTTGTTTTGTCTGCTCTTGGGCTGAAGCGTTCTTCAACTCGGGCTTTATGACAACCTTGCCGCTCTCTTCGTCCGAGCCCACTTCAACCTGTTGCTGGTCCTGCGCGCCAGTATCCAAAAGTTCCGTATTCAAAACGATGTTCTTGCTGGACTTAAGCCTCGTCAGGAGTTGGTCAAGCAGTTCGCGCCGCTTTTCGGTCCTTATCATCATGTCGATCCTCTGCTTGACCTTGTCGTACTCTACCGGTTGGGGCGCTTTCTTGTCCGTGAGTTTCACTATATGATAACCGAACTGCGTCTTTACAGGGCCGCTTACTTCGCCCACGTTCAGCCTGACACAGGCGTCCTCGAACTCGGGCACCATCTGGCCGGTCGAAAAAAAGCCTACGTCCCCGCCCCTTGTGTTGGTGACATCCATCGAATGGGTCTTGGCCAGCTCTTCGAAGAGCGCGCCGGCGTTAAGCTTATCCGCGATCTTTACGGCCTCTTCCATGGACCTGACAAGAATGTGCGACGCCCTGTACATTTCCGGGCTCATGAAGTCGTCTTTCCGCTCGTCGTAATAGCTCTTCATGTCCCTTTCACTCACATTTATCTTATCCTCGACCTCTTCTTTTACGAGGCGTGCCATCATTATCTTTCTCCTGGCCTCGACCAGAAGCTCCTTGGTCTCCTTGTTATCCGCCACGCCCTTATCGAGGGCTTCGTTGTAAAGCAGGATCTCGGCCACAAGGTTATCCAGAAAGGCCTCTTTGTTATTCTCCGCTAAAGGTCTTAAATTATCGGGTAATCGCGCGATCTTCTCTTCGAAGTCGCCTACCGTGATGACTTCATCCCCCACCTGCGCCAGAACGCCTGTCTTATGTTGGCTCTCTTTTCCGCACCCGGCCATCGCCGCTACGCTTACACACAGAAAAAGCAGTATTAAATTCCTGGCCATTCTCTCCTCCTTGTTATACTCAGATTTTGGCTGAATTTGCTGTTTATAATATTGTCTTATATTATCATATAATTAAATTATTAGCAAGTGAATACCTTTACCGCTTACTGGTGTCGATCGCCGACTTCAGCAGGCGGCAATAAAGGTCAAAGCCTATGGCGTCGATATATCCGTGCTGCTGGGACCCCAGGAGGTTCCCGGCGCCCCGAATCTCAAGGTCTTCCATGGCCAGCTTGAACCCGGAACCGAGCTCGGTGAACTTCCTTATGGACACAAGGCGTCTCTGGGCGTCGCCTGACAGGGTTATCTTATCCGGCACCAGCAGGTACGCGTACGCGTGGCGCGTAAAGCGGCCTACGCGCCCTCTCAGCTGGTAGAGCTCCGCCAGGCCGAACATATCGGCCCGGTTTATGAATATGGTGTTGGCGTTGGGGATATCTATGCCGGACTCGATGATGGTCGTGCATACAAGGACGTCTATCCTGCCTTTTATAAAATCGAGCATCGTCTTCTCAAGTTCTTTTTCGGCCATCTGTCCGTGCCCCACTTCTACACGGCAGGACGGTACAAGCTCTTTTAAGCTGGCGGCGATCTTCTCTATGCCCCTGACCCTGTTATGGACGAAAAAGACCTGCCCCTTTCTCTTGATCTCTTTCTCTACGGCGTTCTTGATGAAAGAGTCGTCGTACTTGACCACTTTCGTCGTAACTGAGAATCTGCGCGCCGGGGGCGTATTTATGACAGACATATCTTTAGCGCCCATGAGCGACATATAGAGGGTCCGGGGTATGGGCGTGGCTGTGAGGGTAAGCACATCGAGCGACAGTCTCAGCCTCTTAAGGCGCTCTTTATGCTTCACACCGAAGCGCTGCTCTTCGTCTATTATAAGCAGGCCTATGTTCTTGAACCGTATATCGGGTGAAAGCAGCCGATGCGTCCCTATGACTATATCCACGGTCCCGGCTTTCAGGCCGTCTATTACCGCCGATTGCTCGGACTTCGTCCTGAACCTCGAAAGCATCTCTATGGAAACAGGGAACTCCTTCATGCGGGCCCTGAACGTATTGTAGTGCTGCTCCGCCAGGATGGTGGTGGGCACCAGGATACATACCTGCCGGTTGTCCATGACAGCCTTGAAGGCCGCCCTGAGCGCCACTTCGGTCTTGCCGTAACCGACGTCACCGCACAGGAGCCTGTCCATGGGCCTGGCGGATTCCATGTCTTTCTTGGTCTCGGCAGCAGACTTTGCCTGGTCCGGCGTTTCATCATACGGGAACGCCTCTTCCAGTGACCTCTGCCAGTCAGTATCTCCGGAAAACCTGTAACCCCTCGATGAGGAACGCTTCGCCTGGAGCTCAAGAAGCTCATAGGCAAAGGTGACTATCCCTTTCTGGGCTTTCTTCTTTATCTTTTGCCACGCCTTGGAATCAAGCCTGTGCAGCCTTGGCGGGCGCTTGTGGAAGGTTACGTATTTCTGTATCAGGTTAAGGTCGCCGGAGGGAACATACAGGGTGTCGTGGTCAGCGTACTCTATCACAAGGTGGTCGGCGTACCTGTTATCGACCTTGAGCCGGTCCGTCCCGCGGTATATCCCTATGCCAAATTTTGAATGGACCACGTAATTGCCCGGCTCTATATCAATAAAATTATTTATAGGGTATTCTTCAGCGTACTCTTCCTGCTTCTTCTTTATCTTCCTGGGCCTTAGGCCTTTTATGGGAAGCACTATTACAGCGCTGTGCTCCTGGAACCTTCTGCCTTCCGGGAGTATGTAGCTCGATATCCTGTCTATCTTATCTATATTTAGCTCTATCCTGACAGGCAGCTCAAATCCGAGCGGGTATATCTCTATTATCTCGCCGCGCTGGCTGAAGTCGCCTTCTTCGAGCACCTGATCCGAGCGGCTGTATCCGTAAGCCACGAGCTCGCTCAGGACACTCTCGATAACGATACGACCGTTCTTATGGAGTTCTATTTTTCTGAACATGGTTTTCGGGTACTGCCGTATGAGGGTATGCCGGTCGCGGGGATCGGTCGCGCGCCTATTCGTGCAGGCTCTCTTCTATGCCCCTGATCGCGTTCTCTATCTCGGAGATCGCCGCTCTGCCGATATCGTTGGCAGCAAATACATCTTTCAGCTCTTTAAGCTTCCTTACGTCCGCTTTCAGGATCTCCCTGTGAAAAAACGCAAGTGTCTCGTTGTCATCGCCGGCTGCCAGCCTTGTCACATAGGATAATTCCTTATTGATGACATCTATATATGACCTTCTAAGGTCTTCCAGCTCAGGCGGCAATTCCAGGGTCTCATGTTCTCTCGACAACTGCCAGAGCTTGGCTTTCAGGGACGTTTCCGCTTCCGATAATGCCGCGCTGTCGCCCGCAGTCCTGGCATCGGCTATCCTGGAATAGCCTTCATCGATTATCGTAACGTGCTCGGCTTCCGCCAGCTCCAGCATATTTAACTTCTTTATGATAATATCGTTGCCTGCCGCCTCCTTCACAACGCTTATCCCGGCTTTAAGTATAAATACCCCGGCGACCCCGAATAGCACCAGCAGCGTAATGAATACGATATGCTTATTCTTCATGATCTTCATAAATCACACATCTTTTTTTTAATTACATCGAGGCGGGGGCTGAAACGCCTATAAGACGCAGGCCGTTGGCGAGCACTATCTTCACGCACTCGACCAATATGAGCCTGGCCTTAGTAACAGCCGCGTTATCCGAAACGACCCTATGTTTATTATAGAAGCTGTGAAAGCTCTTTGCAAGCTCCTCAAGATAGTTCAGGAGCCTGTATGGCTCGTAGGCGCCTGCTGCGGCGTGGACAACGAGCGGGAACTGCCTGAGCAATCTCAGCATCCGGAACTCCTCCTGTGACTTCAGGAGGCTGAGATCCGCCTTAGCGGACTTTAGGCCCTGGTTCTTCTTATCGAAGCCGAGTATGCTGCATATGCGCGCGTGAGCGTATTGTATATAGTATACGGGATTGTCCAGTGAATGCTTCTTGGCAAGCTCAAGGTCGAAATCGAGATGGCTCTCCTTTCGGCGCCTCAAAAAGAAATACCTGGCGGCGTCACGGCCGATCTCCCTCACGACCTCTTCAAGAGTTATGAAACTGCCGGCCCTGGTGGACATCGGTATGGGCTCTTTCCCCCGGTAGAGGGTTACAAGCTGGACTATCAGCGTAGAGAGGCTCTCCTTGTCGTAACCAAGTCCGCTTACGGCTGCCTTCATGCGCGGTATATACCCGTGGTGGTCCGGGCCCCATATATCTATGAGCTTGTTGAATCCCCTTTTGTATTTGTCGAGGTGATAGGCTATATCCGGGCCGAAGTAGGTATACAGCTTGTTGCTCCTTTTGATCACCCTGTCTTTTTCATCGCCGTACCGGGTGGACCTGAGCCAGACTGCGCCGTCCTTTTCATAGACGAGGTCGTTCTTCTCGAGTATAGCGAGGGCCTTTTCTATCTTATTAGAGGAGCTCAGACGGCGCTGCGAGAACCAGATGTCGAACTTTACACCGAAATCCTTAAGGTCTTTCTTTATCCCGCCAAGTATGGACTTATAGCCGTAATCCGCGAAAAACTTCTCATCGGCATTCCGCTTCCGTGTGCCGTATATATCCTTGATATCCGCCGCTACATCCTCCACGTAATCACCGTGGTACCCGTCGGCCGGGAATTCCACGCTCTCGCCGAGAAATTCAAGATACCTTGCACGTATTGAGCTTCCAAGCAGGTTTATCTGCCTGCCCTCATCATTTATGTAATACTCTCTCTTCACCCTGAAACCGGTGAATTCCAGGATATTCGCAAGAGAATCCCCGAACGCCGCCTGTCTGCCGTGTGCTATAGTGAGCGGCCCGGTAGGATTGGCGCTAGCGAACTCTATATTCAGCTTTGTCCCCTTGCCGAGGCTACACCTGCCAAACCTCTTTCCGTCTTTCCTGATATCGTTAAGGATGGTGTACAGCGAATCCCCTTTAACAAAGAAGTTTATGAATCCTGCCCCGCGCACCTCTATCCTTTTGATGATCTCATTGTGCGGGGCTTCCTTAATAAGGGTATTCATGTGGTCGGCCATTATGTGCGCTATCTCTCTGGCGGGACGTCTTGTCTGGCGTCCGAGTTTCATGGCGATATTGCTCGTCAGGTCGCCGAAAGAACTTTCACGCGGGACATCGATCTCTATTTCGGGGGCACCCTCGAAGCTGAAGTATGTCTTTAGCTTGTCGAGTGAAGCCTCAAGGAGGGTGGTGACGGTATTTTCTATATCAGCCTTCATCGCCGTTGTATCTGATCTGGGGAGCATCTGACCAGAGCCGTTCCAGGTTGTAGAACTCCCTCATATCGTTCATGAAGATGTGTGCCACAATATCGCTGTAATCCAGGAGTATCCAGGAACCGTCTTCGTAACCTTCTATATGAAAAAGTTTCAATCCCTGCTGGCGGGCTTTTTCCTCAATATTATCCGATATGGCTTTTACCTGCCGTGAAGAACCGCCGCTTGCGATCACGAAGAAGTCACAGAGTTGCGAAGGCCGCTTCATGTCCAGGATGACAACGTCCATTGCCTTCTTGTCTAAAGCGGCCTCAACTATTAAATGAGCCTTATCCTCAACCTTTATATCTACTTCCCCTTCTTGTGAGCTCGCTATTATGGCTTACTTACCAAGTATGCGGTACATTCCTGTTCCGCAGGTAGGGCATTTGCCTTTCATTGCTTTACGCTTATTCTTCATAACTACTTCTTTTGCGTCTTTCATTTCTTTCTTGGCTTTGCATTTTACGCAATACGCCGTCGCCATATCCACCTCCGGTTTAAACTCAAATAGATAAAAAAACGGTCACTTTGTTTAAAGTTTACCATATATATTCTAATTGTCAAGGGTTACAGGTACAGGCTGTTGGCTGTTATGTAATTGTATGCGCTTCCCGGCAGGAGGTCCCTGAAATCCCTCCCCTCTCTTATGCGGGCCCTTATGTCGCTCGAGGATATCTCAGGGGCATTGACATCCATAAGGTTTGTGTCTTCAGGCTGTGAAGAGTGATCAAAGCCGGGACGGCTTATGATCATGAACGTGCAGAGCTTCTTAAGATATTTTATATCTTTCCACGTATCAAGCTCAGGGATGCAATCAGAGCCGGCAATAAAGAATAGATCCGCCTCATTGCCGTATATCTTTATGAATTTTTTTACAGTATCTATTGAATATGACGTAGCCTTCTGCGAGATCTCGATGTCTGAGACCCTGAAGGCATCATGGCCTTCTATCGCAAACTTTATCATATTGTAGCGGTCATCCGAAGATATTATACCTTTGTCGCCCTTCTTGTGCGGGGGCATATAGGCGGGAACGAATATTATTTTATCCAGGCTCAGGCCTTCGAGCACCTTTTTCGCCAGATGTATATGCCCCAGATGGATAGGGTTAAAAGTCCCGCCGAGAATGCCGATCCTCATAGCCCCTCCAGGGCAGCGGCCCTATTTGCGTATCTGGCCATCACCGTATATGACATACTTGTAAGTGGTCAGCTCTCTAAGCCCCATAGGGCCCCTGGCGTGCAGTTTATCGGTGGATATGCCTATTTCCGCGCCCATGCCGAACTGGCCGCCGTCGGTAAAGCGTGTGGACGCATTATGATATACGCACGCAGAGTCGACCTTTCTAAGAAAGGCCCCGGCGCTCTTTTTGTCCGCGGTGATTATCGCGTCAGAATGCATGGAACCGTAGCGTGTGATATGGCCGACGGCTTCATCGAGGCCCGATACCACTTTCACTGCCAATATCAGGTCAAGATACTCCGCGGACCAGTCGCTATCAACAGCTTTCTTAGCATCCTGTATTATAGATCTTGTCCTGCTGCAGCCCCTGATCTCCACTCCGGCCTTACGGAGTTCTCTGGCCGCTGCCGGCAGGAAGCCCTTCGCTATATCTTTATGCACCAGGAGCGTCTCCATCGCGTTGCAGACACCCGGCCGCTGTACCTTGGCGTTAACGACTATTTTAAGCGCCATGTTCATGTCCGCGCGTTTATCCACGTAGACATGGCAAACTCCCTTGTAATGCTTTATTACGGGAATGCGCGATTCAGACACCACTCGTTTTATCAGCCCTTCGCCGCCGCGCGGCATTATAAGGTCCACATACCTGTCCTGCTTTAGAAGCATCTTTACGGAATTCCTTTCGGTCGATTCCACTAAATTTATGGCCCCTTCGGGAAGCCCGGCCTTTTTGAGGGACCCTTTCAGGACTTTATATATAGCCTTGTTTGAATTGAGCGCTTCGCTGCCGCCCTTTAAGATGACGCTGTTGCCTGATTTAAGCGTGAGCCCCGCGCAGTCGCTGGTCACGTTGGGCCTGGCTTCATATATAATGCCTATAACGCCTATCGGGACCCTTACCTTATTTATAGTGAGGCCCCCTCGGGTCTTAAAAGTCTCTGCAACGCGGCCCACCTCGTCCTTAAGCGAAGCCACCGTCCTCAGGCCTTCCGCCATAGAGCTTATACGCTTTTCGTTCAAGGCGAGCCTGTCTATCATGGCGGCCGGCAGACCTTTTGCGCGGGCCTTCTTTATATCCGCGGTGTTAGCCTTCAATATCATCCCGCTGCTTTTTATGATATCCTCTGCCATGATACTGAGGGCCTTGTTCTTTAGCCCTGTACCGGTGTCAGCGAGGACCCTGGAGGCCTCTTTCGCCCTTCTGGCGATAGCGGTGATATATTTATCCAAGTCCATATAGACCTCTCTTCTATAATACAACCAGATTATCCCGGCCTATCACTTCGTCATAGGATTTATAGCCGAGCGCGTCCTTGATCTGGCCTGTCTTCAGGCCTTTTATCTTCCTCATCTCCAGAAAAGAATAATTGATAAGCCCTCTCGCAAATTCCTTGCCGTTGCCGTCGGCGATACTGACGACGTCCCCTATGTCAAATTTACCCTGGCAGTCTACGATCCCTGACGAAAGGAGGGATCTCTTGCTGTTCACAAGGGCGGCCTTCGCGCCGTTATCGACCCTCAGCGTGCCCTGGGCGGTCGATGTATAGGCTATCCAGTGCTTCTTAGCACTTATGGCGTTGGCCTGCGCGAGAAAGAAGGTTCCCGCCTTTTCACCCCGTACTATCTTCTTCAGTATATCTTTCTTTGAGCCGTTCGCTATAACACACGCGATGCCGGAGCTGGCAACCACCTTGACGGCCTGCAGCTTCGATACCATTCCACCTACGCCCGCGCGCGATCTCTGCTTAACGGCCAGGTCCTCAATATCCTTCGTGACCCTCTCGACCAGGCTTATACACTTTATCTTGCGCCCCGCCTTATCGAACTGGCAGAGCCCGTCGACGTTCGTAAGCATTATAAGGAGGTCTGCCTTGAGGAGGCTCGCGACCAGGCTGGACAGCCTGTCGTTGTCGCCGAACTTTATCTCCTCGGTCGATACGGTATCGTTCTCGTTTATTACAGGCACCGCCTTTTCGGTCAGAAGCGTCAGGAGGGTGTTCTTCGCGTTGAGGTACCGCTTCCTGTCAGTAAGATCGCCGCGGGTAAGGAGTATCTGCGCCGCTGTGATGCCTTTTTTCCTGAAGGACTTCTGGTAGGCCTCCATAAGATGATTCTGCCCTATGGCAGCGCATGCCTGCAGCTCAGGCAGTGACTGCGGCCTTCGGCATTTTTTTAGTATCTCTGTGCCCGCGCCTATCGCGCCGGAAGTGACGATCACGACCTCTGTGCCGCCTGAAATGATATTGGCTATCTGGCCAACCAGGCTCTTTATCTTCTTCTCGTCGAGGCGGCCGCTACCGGAGGTGATGACCCCGGTCCCTATCTTCACTACGATCCTGTTATATTCTTTTTTTCCGCGCATTTTGACCCTCGCCGGTTCTATTTAAGGACATCCAATATGGCTTTTATCAGCTCATCCAGGCCGTCTTTTTTCAGCGCTGAGACAGGATGAACGTCTTTTCCTGTTTCGCGTTTCAGCCTTTCGAGATTCTCCCAGGCCTGAGGCAGGTCCATCTTGTTACAGGCTATGATCTGGGGTTTTCTGAGAAGTTTTCTTGAATAGAGCCCCAGCTCTTCAATGAGCGTGTTATAATCGCTCACCGGGTCCCGGCCGTCAACGCCTGCTATGTCCACGAGATGCAGGAGGACCTTTGTCCTCTCGACGTGGCGCAGGAACTGGTGCCCGAGCCCTCTTCCCCTGTGAGCGCCTTTTATCAGTCCGGGTATATCGGCTACTATAAAATCCCTGTACTCGGTGGTCACGGCCCCTAGCACCGGTTCTTTGGTCGTAAAAGGATAGCTCGCTATTTTCGGCCTTGTATTCGATATATTGGATATCAATGTCGACTTGCCGGCATTGGGATACCCGACTATGCCGACCTCGGCTATCAGTTTTAGTTCGAGGATGACATCGCGCTTCTGGCCGTGCTCGCCTCCAAGCGCCGGCCTGAAACGGCTGTTTCCCCTGCCGCCTTTGCCGCCGCGGGCGACGAGCACTTTCTGCGAATCAAACGAAAGGTCGCGCAGCACGTCGTTCGTAGCGGCGTCATATATCACAGTGCCCGGGGGTACCCTGACAATGCAGTCTTCGCCGTTAGCGCCATGCTTCCTGTTGGATGAGCCGTGGCGGCCGGATCTCGCCTTGAAGTGTCTGTTGTATTGGAAGTCTAGCAGGGTTTGGATGTTCCGGTCGGAAAGTATGATCACGCTGCCGCCATCCCCGCCCGCGCCGCCGTCCGGGCTGCCGCGCCTGTTCATCTTAGTCCTGAGCATGCTGCTGCAGCCGTTACCACCGTCGCCAGCCTTGAGATGGATCTTAGCTTTGTCTATAAACATCTTAGGCAGGTATTATATTTATCACCTTGGCCCCGGTGAACTGGACCTTTCCGTCACGCAGCGCGAATATGGTATGGTCTCTTCCGATCGAGGCATTGAGCCCCGGTCTGAACCTGGTCCCGCGCTGCCTGATGATGATATTTCCCGCTCTCACGAACTGGCCGCCGAATCTCATAACGCCCAGGCGTTTTGCATTGGAATCTCTGCCGTTCTTACTACTACCTAAACCTTTTTTATGTGCCATGGCTATCCTCTTGGATCAACCTATCTTAATATCCTTGACCTTAAGCTTCATATACTGCTGCCTGTGGCCCTTTTTTTTCCTGGAACCCTTCCTCCTCTTGTATTTAAAAGAGAATGTCTTCCTGGATTTTGTAAGGCCGAGCACTTCGCAATCTACTTTAGCGTTCTTAAGGTACGGTTTTCCTACCTCAACAGCGCCTTTTGTGTCCGAAGACAGGAGCACCTTTTCGAGTTTAATGGTCTTTCCGGGTACTGTATCGAGCAATTCAGCTTCAAATACGTCGTTTTTAGACAAGCGGTACTGTTTTCCGCCTGTTTCCACTATAACATACATCGTTCTTCCCCTCTTTTATCCTAATATAGTCTTAATAATATACCATCATAACCCATAAGTGTCAAGGGCAAAACGCCCCTGGTGATGTATAATGTTTTACGCGGAGACAAGCTCAAAACCATGTCATTCCCG
>CAZKWI010000008.1:0-35965 GCA_964556455.1 uncultured Planctomycetia bacterium
AAGTGGGAGGCTAAACCCTTGAAAGAATTTACACAATTTAATTGACATTACCTTGTCATTCCCGCGTAAGCGGGAATCTACATCCTGTCATTGCGAGGAGCGAAGCGACGAAGCAACCTAGGTTACAATGCCCTGAGTGTCTCTAATGAGCCCTGGTATTCGCGATATGCCTGCCTGATAGCCTCAGGAATATTCGCAGGGGTTATGGGCGGCAGTTCTTTCAGCCATGATTTTATCTCTCTGGTCTTCATAGCCGCTGCAAGTTTCAGTGCCTGTTCAAATGAATAGACATATTCATCAGGCGAGCTCACTATCTCGACCACAGGGACCTTCAATCCTTCCAGCCTGGCCGTAAGATCGTCTCTTTCATGCTTTTCAACCGTTTGTCTTATAACGCCGAGTAGCTCATCTTCGTTCTTGATAATACGGTTAAGTTTAAGGTAAGCTACAAGCGATTCGATCTGCTGGGCAGCCGTGCCTGTTATATGCGGCTTCTGTTTTGCTATCTCTGCCTGCGACCGCACAAAGACCCTAAGCCCGCTGTTCGCCTCTTTTACGAGCCTCTCCAATATCCTGGCTTCAGCCATATCCTCTTTTTCAGTATAGATCACCACCCTATCAACCATCTTGGTCTTCTCCAGCGTCTCATGCAGGTCTACGACCGCGCACTTATCCAGCACAGCCTCAGCCTGTAGCACAATAGCCTGCGATGTCAGCGTGTCTGGTTGCCGCATATAAGGTATTTCCGTGCTGAGCGTTTCCAATTCAGCCTTAGAAGCAGCTCTTAACTCCTCTATCGAATCTCTTAATTCAGAATATTTCATCGTCTCATCATCCGCCGTCAAAGTGGCGGTGCGGCCATCTGAGATTACGGCTGCTTGGTCAGGGACAGAAGCTTGTTTGGCGGAGGGTTTTTCAAGCAGATCTGTTTCTTCTAAGAGCCCTTGCAGCCTTTTTAATACTATATCTGTTTGGTCCTCCGGAAATGTAATGCCGATCGATAAATAGACTATATCGGAAAGGAAATGCCCTGCCCCTCCATGGAGATTCTTGAAAATTGTGGGGTGCTCAAAGACCTGCACCCCCTGTATGCCATCGTTTTCTAAATCGGCGGCGAATTGTGTCAGGAGAGAAAGGATTTTTTCACTTCTTTGTTTTTGATCTTTGTAGAAATCGAAATTATGCGGTTCCGGATATGCAAGACTGCGATATTGCGCTGCTGAGGGTCCTCTGATGTAATCGTACTCAAAGGTAAATTTATCGAGCTTGCTGTGCGCTACATAGCCTGTATAAATATCAATACCCGTGTGATTTTCAGGATATAATGTTGAAGGGGCAGCCAGTGTATAATCCTTGTAACTGTCTTTGGCTGCTAATTTAGTATTGCAGGCGAAGAAGGACAACATGATCCTATCATTCCGAGCAGATTTCCTAAAATTATAAGCGTCTTCTGGAAGCAACAACGTATCATGTATAACTTCAGTGCTCGGTATGCCGTATGGTAGTTTTTTATCCTGTAACTTTCTTTGCAAAACCGCCTTTTGGAGTTGCAGCTCGATCTCGTCATCCACGTGAAAACCGCTTACAATAGTACTTTTGAAAGGATGCAACTCTGTGTATATGGTTTTGAATATTGCTTTTAGTAGCGCAAGACGCATAGAAGCTGTAGCCTTCTCCTGCGGGGTTCGGAAAGGGGCATCAGGTTTTTGTGAAAGCTTCATAATTTCGTCTGCGCACATAATTTTTACGACACACATGGGGACCCTATCATAGATATATATGGCCCTGCCGATATTCTCTCTTTCACAGGTGACCCTGATATTTGCTTCAATTTCGGCAGACAGCGTATTTGCTAACATTTTTTTTGCCGCCGTGTCGCCTTTCGTTGTTGAAGTGCGGGCGGGCGCGACAGTGTAGCCCGCAGGTATGCTGGAAGTCGATGCGTGACCCTGAATATGACCAGGCAGTTTTCCTACATATGCCGCGACAGTCTTGTCGCCTCTTTCCAGCGCCGCGTTCGTTCTCCTTGAACCGTCTACTAGTTTATAAGTACCGCCTTCTCCGGCTACGACAACGATCGGCGGAGCAGTATCCGGGGGCATTTCCGAGTATTTTTTGACATCGTCTTCATACTGCCCTGCCCAAACGGCCAACATGGTGCGGTTATCTTTAGATAATTTCTCCATATCGATCTTCTCTTCTGTCCATACCCGCGTATCCAGTCCGTAGAATTCAATGACCTGCGCAACTTTTTGGGGCCAAGTGTGAGTCTTCTCAAGCCACCTCAGCACTTCTCTATAGATCCTCCGGCTTTCCTTGCCAGCTTCATCGACTACCTGGCTTGTCGCAGTACGCGCGCGCGGAGCTATTTCGTCATGGCCTATTGTAGGGAGTGTGCTTGTAGGAGTATTACCTATTGAGATAGGCCATCTGTTTTTTCGGGCCCTAAGAACTCTTTCAAGCTGTTCACTTCTTATGCCGAGCATTATAAATGTATCGATCAAGGAGTGATCTGGCAAATGAGAATGCTTAAGTTCACTTGTGTAATAATCCAGCAGGTTCCTTTTTATGATTATAGCAAACCTTGCCAGCACCTCTTTGGCCGATTCTATCTGTTTATAGATAGCTTGCTGGTTAAAGTCGACTGTGTGCGGAGTTCTGTTTTTTGCCTTGGCGATATCTATCGCGTATGGTATGTCCCAGTATAGCCTCGCTAGCGCATTCTCGCAATGTCTGTGAACAGTTTTAAGCGCGGGATCCGTGAGCGCTTCTCTGAATTCTCTAAACTCATAATAGGCGCGCGAGCATGCGGCTATATCGTTACTGAATTTTAGGGTGGTATAATTTGGAGCTCCGCGTCTCTTCACTAATCTGTTGACCGAGCGTTCTATGTTATTAATTTTCTTTCGAGCATCTCTTATAAACTCTTGCGCTTCTTGTATATTGAACGGTACCACCTGGCTTGTCGCGGTGCGTGCGGCGATTATCTCATCCCTTGTGGGTATAAAGTCTGTGAGGAAGACCCTTAGCTGGGCGTCTTTGTAACCGGTATTTGAATCAAAGGCTTCTCCAAATCGATACATATCGTATTTGAACCGCCTATCTATAACCCGCCGATATCTAGTGAACATCTCGGGATTATCCACAAAATCATCCGGATAGACGAAGCTTTTAGGGAAATAAAAATCCACCCTGGAAGACATTCCATTGTTTATTTTTTCATGAATTCTTTCGACAATTGACTCGAAGCCGGTTTTATGACAAATACCAAATCCGCCCCCTGTCAGAATAAAGACAATATCCTTCCCTCCTGCACTGTCAATAACGCTATCTACCCAATCCTCGGCAATACGACCGTTCCCATTTTTGGATTCAACGCTATTATCAAGCGGCAAGACAGCCGCAACATTATCCAGCGGTATGGGCAACCCGGGGGAATGAATATCCGCGGCCACTATGCTGACACCCGGTATACGCTCTATTACGGCCGCAGTGCGCGCGGGCGGTGTATCGGAATTGTCTGTTGAGGCAGTACTTATTGAGATAGGCCATTTATATCTTCGGACCCTAAGAATTCTTTCAATCTGTTCACTTCTTATACCGAGCATTATAAATGCATCGATCGAGAGGTGATCTGGCAAGAAGTGAGGAAACTCAAGCTCACTTGTGTAATAATCCAGCAGATCTCTTTTTGTTATTATAGCGAACCTCGCCAACACCTCTTTGGCTGATCCTATCTGTTTGTAGATAGCTTGCTCGTTAAAGTCGACTGTATGCGCCGCTCTGTTTTTTGCCCGGGCGATATCTGTCGCATATGGTATATCCCAGTAAAGTTTGGCGAGTGCTCTCTCGCAATGCCTGTGAACAGTTTTAAGCGCGGGATCCGCAACTGTTTCTCCGAATTCTCTAAACTCGTAATAAGCCTGCGAGCATGCGGTTATATCATTGCTGAATTTTAGGGTAGTATATTCTGGACCCCTACGTCTCTTTACTAATCTATTGACCTTACTTTCTATTTTATTGATCTTGCTTTGAGCATCTCTTATGAATCTTTGCGCTTCTTGTATTTTTGGCGGTGTCACACCGGCTTCGCTTGCCGCAGTGCGCGCGGGCGGCGTTGTGCCGTTTACAGCAGAAGCAGAGTATGCTGTGTCAGCTGGAGCGATCTCTTCGATTCTTATTCCTTCATTGTCGAATCCATAGTCGTATATTTCTGCGTCAGTGCCTTTGCAATGATCCTCAAGCCTGGCCTTTAACTCTTCTGTCTTACCCTCTTTTGCTAGAAGCAGCATGAATCCACCGCCTCCTGCGCCGCTCAGGTTCCCGCCTGAAATTAGATCACTGACAGCACCGAATATACTCTCTACAAAATCAGATGTAACGCTAGGGCCGACTACATTCTTCTGCTCATTCCACGCATTTTGTATTCCGCTGCCAAAGTTCTCAATGTTACCCGTCTGAATGGCATCCAGCAGATAATCTGTGACCTCGCGCGCTCTCATCATGCCCTGGAATGGTACCTTTCTTCTCAATAAGTAATTTTTTATCGCTTCTGATAAAATATCACCGGCATAGTGGCCCTTTCCGGTATAGAGCAGGACAAGCCTTTCATTCAAGCGGGCCAGCGCATCACCCGGAAGCGTTAACTCCGCATGTGTAGGCACAGGGTCGCCGGGTACGGCATCGATACACTTTATTCCGCCGAATAAACCCCCTACGATATCCTGCCACCCTCCTCCCACACCCAGCCTCTGTTCCAGGTTGAGAGTGTGGCCGAGCACCTTCTCTTTTGACATCGGTTGATCTGCAACGGACAAGAGGCCTGTGATAACAGCAGCGCCGAGTATGCTGCTTACGCCCAATCCTGACCCCATGGGTATGCCTTGCGCGTTTGTAATGATCTCTAATCCGCCGCCCAAATCATTTAGAATTTCACTTAGAAGCCTGGTATCACCTTTCGGAATAATGCGTGTTTCATAAAGGGCCGCTTTTACCAGAGTTAACTTGGTATTCGGCTTGATATAGTCGAGGCTTTCAGTATCTGATATTGTCTCTTCCTGATCCAGATCGATGGATTTGATCTTGATCACCCTCTCTTCTATGTGTTTTGCTATGGCTGTAATTGGTCTCTTGCCTCTCAATTTCAGGGCTATATTAATGGCCCTGCCGCCTTTCTCTAATGATAACGGCAGAAGATCAGAACCGGACCCGCTTGCGATCTCCAGCCTGACAGGGGCTGTTACTTTTACCGCAGCGCCTTGCCGCAATCCGGTTATAGTAGGAGCCTCTATATGGGATGAAACAGATTCGCTGACACCCTTTTGTATCCTGTCGAATGCCAGAGAATAACAGCCTTCCGCAAGTTGTAGATTACCAATGTGCTCTTGCTGTATATAGCCTATCATCATGTATGCCCTTGCGTGACGGAGTAAATTGTCATTGTTTTCCATAAATTCATTCAATCCGCCGATTATATACGCAAAGTCATCATGGGATGTTATCCCGGAAAGAAGATCTGCGATATCGTCATCCTTTTCCTCCTTTATAACCCGAAGGATATTGGACAGAACGCCTTCTTTTGTAGCGGTCGAAGTACGCGCAGGCAGTTGCGTACCGGAAGCGGGTGGTTCACGGTCTGAGATATCGGCAGGCAATCTTCCGACATAGGCCGTGATTATTTCGTCTCCTCTTTTCTTGGAGGCGTTCACCCTTCTTGCGCCGTCCAGTAATTTGTAGCTACCGTCCTCTTCGACTGCAACAATGACCGTCGGAGCAGTGTCGCTGGACATCGCTGCATATCTATCAACGTCTCTCTGGTATGTCTTTGCCCAATCTGGGAGCTTGGGGTTATCTTCAAAAAGCTTTTTAATAGTGATTTGCTCTTTTGTCCACGCCCGTATATCTAACTTAAAGGTTTTAATCATACGCTCTACATCTGTAGGTAAATGATTATGATGCAGCCATCCCTGTACTGATAAATATATTGCATAGCTTTCGTTAGAAAAATTATCGCTTATCTGCCCTGTCGCAGTGCGCGCGGTCGAGGCTGTGCCGGCTGCGGGTGGGTCTGATGTGATTTGTTTAGGAGCAGCCATCTTATGGCCGCGGTTGACAAAATCAAGAGGACGGGTTCCTTCAGGGTCGATTTTGCGGTAGTCAGCATCTTCATCCAGCAAGGTACCGTGCGGGTCGTCCTCCGCGTCCATGAGAAAATCAGTGATCGCCCTGTGTATGAATATGTCTGACTGATGAACCCTCCTGAAGTTGATACCATGTGATAATATACCATCCTTTCCATCGATTTCTATCTTTACCCAGCCTTTGTACGTACCACGGTCTTTTTGCTGTGGAATGTCCAGAAGTTCTATATTGTAAACCATGGTGTACGGCAATCTCTTCGGTGACGGTATATGCGGATTGTTTTCCATAAAGCGGAGCAGGATGTCTCTCCCATCCTCTGTCCTTATCCGCGCAACGGCTACAATACTGTTATATGGGTCTGCCTGGGTTTCTACCACCCCCATTGCTTCAGGGTGAGTCTTCTCCTTCATCGTAGATCCTTCGGCCCTCAATACCCGTTGGATGGCTTCCTCAGTCTCTGCCGTGAGGGCGTGTATATCATCCGGGACGTCGATATCCAATTCCTGCAATGCCATGAGGAAAGACTTGAATACAAGTATCCCGTATATAGTGGCGGAGCCGCTGGCCCAGGCAGGGTAGTCATTGTTAGCGGTCAGAGAATAGAGTATCTCCGTGGCCCTGTCTGCTACTTTTGCCAGCTTGCGGTCCAGTATCTTACCGCGCCGCGGGAACTTAAACGGTTTTTTAAGACCTGGGTAACTATATGTCTCATATTCGATGTACCGGGATTGGTCGCTTATGGGGCGTCCGAAACCGGCATTTATATATGGCACGACATTTACATAAGCGCCGCGTTCTAGGTAATGCAGTGAATGCCTGATATTCTTTAAGGTTGTTTTTATGGTATCCCAGGGGGTGTAAGCCATAAGATTTATGCCGGGTTTCATGCCGGCATTGATGGTGTATTCTATAGCCTCTATGTTCTGCTGAGCGTTGGTTTCTTTGCCTATGTTTTTCAATACGCGGTCATCAAAAGATTCGATACCGTATGCTACGATCTGAAAGCCTGCTTCCGCGCATCTTTTGAGTAGCTCGCCCTTTCCCGCATGGTCTACGCGCGCTACAGCCAGTTTTGGGATCCTCCTTGTAGTAGGGTCGGTCACAAGTGCTTCGAGCAGTTCCGCTACCTTAGGCGGGGTGCTGAAGAAGTCCGCGCTCTCGAAATGGATGCTGCCACTCTCTTCACTTATGAGATGCATTACAACTTCCGGATCGAGCGGCCCCTGGGTGTTGCGCGTGGTTCCGCAGAATATGCATTTTCCTTTACAGATGTCGCTGTAGTGGATGCGCGCGGGGTGTTTTCCTATGACATTCCAATAGGTTGGTATTTCTGCCGTGTCCTGTGGTTTATCGTATGTCCTCTGGTGTATAAGATCAGGGGTGTCAAACGGTATATCATCTTCAAGGCCTTCAGGTATAGCAAGTTTTTTCCGTTTTGACTTACTCGCTGCATCGTCCAGTGATAAGCGTGTGGTGATATCAGGGATGTCATGCATGGCAAGGAGAACCTTTGTCTTATCACCTGTTTTTGCTAACCGGCCGGCTATCTCAACAAGCGCCGAGCCGTTGTCAAATGCCAGTATATCCACAGGCCAGGATGCAAATATTTCCTTGCGCGGGAAATGACTCAGCTCGTTCCCGCCTGCTATAAAGATCGAATCGGGCGACAATAGCGCAAGACGTCCCATGATCTCAAGATTAGCACCCAATATAGTCTGCAAAATGCTGAAGCCGATAATATCAAAGCTGTGTGTTTTGACAAAATCATAAAGACCCTCGCGCGAGGTCAGATTAGGGTTGTAAACAATAACGTCAGTAGCCTCTGTTTCTCTTCTTAGCCTGTAAGCGATAATCTCCAGTCCTTTATGCGGGGTGGCATACTGTAAGGCATTTCCCTGTTCATCGCCAAACGGAGCAACCAGGAGCACCTTATTGAATTCATAAAAGCATCGTATATCCTGTGACAAGAATGCCTCTCTGAAATTTATTCCTTGGGTTATTATGGTCTGTATTGCTGAAACAATACCGGCAGTATCATTTTCGCGCAGTGAAAGCAGTACTGTTTCCTGATTTTCTCTTGTAAGGGATTGCCCGAGCTGTTCGCATAATCCTTGATCTATCTCCAGGTCTATTGCCCCTCTCCTGAAGAGCCATCTGCCGGTAAGAGCATTCTTCTCGAAGACTATATTGGCGCCTTGCTGCGATAGGGCTGCAGATGACTCGTTTATCTTTAACTCAGGCACAATAGTGCTGGTCCTGCCTGGTGCTGTGCTGGTTGCAGAAGATCGGGTAGATCTTGCATTTAGTCGTTCCAGAGTATGGTCTACTGAGTGAATGTACTTTTCTGTTCTTGTTATTTCCCTCTTTCTCCAAGCCTCGATCCCTGTGAGCTCATCCGGCTCGATGGCGGCGATGCCGGTATCAATAACTTCTCCGATGGCCCCGAGCGTAGATAGAACTTCTCTTGCACCGTCAGCCGCCCAGATAAAGAGTTCATTTACGTCTTGTCCGATGAAACCTTCTGAGTGGGCTTCTGAAAATTCCGACCAGTAATGCCCGCTTATAGATCGCTCTATCAGTTTCCTGAGACGGCTATATGTGTCATCATTTATTATTGTGGGGTTTCTCTCTTCGATATCTGCAAGCATGCCACTGACGTTGGTGGTTGCCTGATCCAGCAGCCAAACATGCTCTCCGTAATAATCGGCTGAAAGGACAAGCGAGCCGAAGGTCGATGCTTCAGGGTCCTTATTCTCGGCAAGTTCGGCGCATAAGGCCTTTGCGCGTCTGTCTCGCTGGTGTTTCGTGTCGACACTTCGCCTGATACGGCCCTCTGCAGTCAACAGATCCGTATATAACTCATCGATCTGCCTTTTTTGTCCATACCACCTGTTGAGCCAATGCGAGAGATGCTTCAGTTGCTCGATCTCGCCGGATTGTTTAGCTGAGATCAGGTGGAATAGTGACGACGTGATGTAGAAATTGGCATATGACGTTGCTATAGATGCGAGGACAGATAGAACGGCGACAAAGCCGAAGACAGTTATCCATCCTGATGGGTTCCCTCTGACAGCATCTAGCAAAGCTGTCTGCATGAATTCCGTAGATAATGGAGGGCGTGCTATGGTTATAATGGCCGGCAGTATGTATAAAAGAGTTGTTTGCCACGATAGAGTCTTTCCTATGGTGCGCTGCGGCCTCTTGCGGACCTCTGTCTTTATGGACTGCCTTATTTTTTCGCGGTGACGCGTCTCGATCTTTCTGAGGGCTGCTGCGAGAACACCTAAATTGACCGCCTCCTCGCGCTCAGGTCTTCGCATATTCATATATTTTATTACGTTCAAGGCGTCATCGATATCGCGTCCGGCAAGGCGTTGGGCTATCGCATCAGGGTTCCATAGGCCTGGCGCATGTAATTCGGCTACATCTTGCGCCTCAGGACTGGTTTCAAGGGCCTTGCCGAATGTCTGCAGAAGACGGTTTGCATCTTCCTGCGCCTGATTCAACGTTGCTTCCGTACGGTCGGCCTGCTGCCGGACGACGCGGACTATGGTCTCAAATATGAATTCGCCGTACCATTCTATATCTTTTCTTCTTGTGCTATCTGTTAAATATCTGTAGATATCCTGGCGGCAGCGCCAATCCCATCCAAATTCAGGCGCCTTTAACAGGGTAAACAGGTTTGCCCTGGTTGTTTTATCATCATTGCTGGCTAAGGAGGCTACTTCCTCCAGGAACAGAAGGAGGTCCTGGTATGTAAGCGAGGTTACGGCATTGAATACGCTGATGGGCACTTCCAGTCCGGCAGTACCCCCTATCTGGCGGTGCGGTAAGCCATAAAGCATAAAGGAGCTTATGGTCGGATTTTCAACCAACTTTACTGAAAGATAGATATAGCGTGCAAACGGGTTGTCATAACCGGCTGTAAGCTGGAGTAGCAGCTGTCTTGCGATCCTCCTGTCAGCCTCAGCCGTTTCGCTGGAAGAAATGGCTCGTGCCAGAAGAGGAAGGATCGTGCCAGGGCGGGGATCGTTCAAAAAGTCCTCAGAAGCGCCCTCAGGTGCATTTTTGTTAAGGTAGGCAACAGCCGGTGGCTGCTGCAGGTAATGGGCCGGCATCTTCTTCATGCCTATCAAACCCGAGTTGTCTATGGTCCAGGCGGAGAATTCTCTTTCAGCCCATTTGCGGGCTTCGCCCTGTTCATGCGCAGGCAAGCAGGCTATGGCACGGTCAAGGTCACCCTTTCCAAGCGCATCCATGACAGCTAGTGCATTTTCGTGCATCTGCGCGTATAGCTTTATAAGGCGCTCAACATAGGGATCATTATTTCTTTCTTCCGTGAAACGGGCAAATGAACTGGCAGAAAGGTCTCGTTTTTCGTCATCCCAATGCAGGTACATCTCATATGCCCAATTGAAGATAGGTGAAAAATCCGGTGCCCAATCTAATAACGCTGTAAATACAGGCCTTCTAAATTCATGCAATCGCCCATCAACTTTAGCCCAGAGGATAACCCTGATGCCAAGTCTGTCGAAAGAGTTAATAGTAATACCCCTGTGGGTCTCTGCATCGGCGCCGCGTAAGAAATCCTCGCCCATCCGGCGCAGTTCTTCATCGAAGTCTCTATCAGCCTCTTCGACCGGATCAACGCTCGAAGGCGGAGCATAGGGGTTTTCCGGTTCTCCATCTTGGCTTGTCGCGGTGCGGCCGGTCGGTGCTGCGCCGGTTGCGGGCTGTTCAAGATCTTTATCCGGGGAGGGGTCGCTTAATTCCGCAGTCAGGTCATTCAGAAAGTTTGCGAGTTTTCTTGACCCCGCTTCTTTTTCTTCCATGTCCTTTCTTGCTTGAGAGGCCCTGGGGAAAGGAGCGGTCCAACGTATAGGCGCATTGCGGAACGGCAGAGGTTTGCCGGCTATTCTGACCTCATCCATCAGTTCCTTGAAAATTTTGTCCTGTAGAGCTTGAATTGCCGTGTAGCTGAGAGGAAAACCGCGGGTATCGTCCTTGCTGATACCCCAAAGACGCCTGTTTATTACGCTTATATTGTCCGGATTTCCCCAGCGCAGGAACACGGTTCTGTACATCTCTTTAAAGGCATTAGCTATGCGATAGATCCCCTCCTTGTCCTGCGCCTGGACTGCCGCCAGTATCTCGGGTCTGAATAGAGTAAATGTAAAGGCGGCTCGGCATACATCACCCTGTATATCTATCCTGCCCAACCTCTCGATGGCCACCTCTACATATTGCGTGTCTTCGTTGAACGGAGAATACCCCCCCGACATTAAAAATTCCGGCTTTTGGTTGTTCTGTGCGTAGTTGTGAAGCTTGTCTATGATATGTGATATATCCGCTTGGCATATCTCATCGAAATAATGCAGCGTGTCCTCTACGCCTGAGTATAGATCGATGCGATAGTTCGTGTCGATTCCAGAAAATCGCTTCTTGGAATTGCCCGCTATGGCCTGAAAGAGTATCGGATATGGCACGCTTTCCAGGACGCGGGCGCCTTTGACAGCGCAAAAAATGCAGAGATTCCCGCATCCTTTTAAAACGCGTATCTTTTTGCCTTCTATATCATTGCTGTTATCCGCCCAGGAGTTTCTTTTTACGTAGTCGTCAGGCGATATAAAGACGCATTCCCTGCCTTCGCGTAAGCCACCATCATCTTTGGATAGTATTAAAGCCTCTGTGACTTCATGGAAAGAGCGGTCCGCGGTATCGGCTATATTAAAACCCAGCAATTCTACTGATAGGTCCATGCCGTCACACAGCGCCTGCAATACACCAATGCCATGAGTGCTCAATATGCCTTTTTTCTCGTATTGCGTAAAAATATCTATCAGATCAGCTACAGGGCTCTTGATTACGGGTTCGGCCACGATGGCGACTGAGGCAGTTCTTGAAGCGTCTTTGCCGCTTATAATGTCCTGGGTGCTGGTTCTTGCGGTTAAATCCTCAATGTTCCTGACGCGGCGCAAAGCAGAGCTGGGCTCATGTGCGTATGTGAGATTGGACAGCGAAAAACTGAGGATAAGCAGGCAGGAGATGGCTTTGTAAAGCAGGCTCTGCTTATATGATATTAGTGATATAATTGTGTTGTTTTTCTCGCTTTTCATATATGTGCTCATTCTAGATTGCTTTGTCGCTTCGCTCCTCGCAATGACGGATAATAAAAAACCGAGATAGCATATTATTATGCTATACTCGGCTATATACCCCATACAACCGGTATGTTTGTAACCCCTTTTAAATCGAAATGTTACGTAAAACTGAGCTTTATCTAACTTTCCTTAGGTTTTAATAAGTATATCATATATGATTTGGTAAGTCAATAGACGTAAACTAGCTTTTTTAAGTTTTAACCTAGTAGTCTATGCCCTTGCGGGCCGGCAGGCCTTTATTGTAGGGGTGTTTTAGAAGGCGCATCTCTGTGATATAATGAGCTTTTTTTCTTAGCCACGTAGGGGCTCCTCTTCCTGTGAGTATAAGCTCGCACTTGCGCAGTTTCATATTTATAAGCTGGAGAATCTCGCTTTTTTTGATGAATTTCTGGTCGAGGCAGTTTATTATCTCGTCGAGTATTACTATGTCATAATTCCCTACGAGGAGCTCCTCTTTCACTATCGCCATATCATAGGCAACCCGCCTTTTCAGCCTCTCATTGACTTTGTCTCTTACCTCTTTCGGGTAGAACATCGGGTGGGTCTGGTCGAAGGTGATGACAGTAAGTTTTCCAGCTAAAAGAGAGGCGGTGTGCTTTTCGCCGCTTGCGCCCTTCTTAAGGAACTGAAAAACGCAGGTCTTCTGGCCCCATCCAGCGGCCCTGAGGGCTATGCCGAGGGCGGCCGTGGTCTTGCCCTTCCCTTTTCCGGTGTATACGTGTACGAGGCCCTGTTTAGTCATCGCTTTCGTAAGTATGCGAGGAGCTTTTGTCTGAAATCGTCGTTATCAAATATGCCATGAAGGTATGTGCCGAAGATATTGCCCTTTTCGTTTATGGCACCGTCGTCTATTTCGACCTCGGTATCATCGCGTTTTGTTATCTTGAAGGCAGGTTTTGAGCCTTTTAGGTACTTGGTCCTTCCTGTATGCGTCTCGAACCCTTTCAGCTTAAGTTTGCCTTTGAGAAAGAAGCTTTGCAGGGGCACGGCCTCAGTTTTGCAGTCCACCATGCTCGGCATAAAGCGCGTTACGATGTTGAAGAAACCCAGGCCTTCTGTTTTGGAGAGAAAATACTCGCTCCCCTTTATGTCTATCAGTTTTGTGCCGAGCATCTGGAAGCCGCCGCAGAGGCCCATGATCATGATGCCTTTCCTTGCCAGGCTTCTTATGGTGTCAGCCTGGCCCGATCTTTTTATAGATACCAGGTCTCTAATGGTGTCTTTTGAACCTGGAATTATCAAAAGATCGGGATGCTTTATCCTCTCATTAACTTTTACGTATCTGACCTCGGCATCTCTTTCTTTCTCGAGCGGTTCAAAGTCGGTCAGGGTTGATACCTTTGGGAACGAGAGGATCTCTATATTTACTTTTTTGGCCATTTTATATATTTCACAGCTACAAAACCCAGCAGAAGAAGGAGAACGAACGCCAGCGTGAACAGATTGAAGTATTTGTCCAGGTATTCTTTAATGGTCGGCCCGAAGAGATATATGATCCCTGCAACGAGAAAGAACCTTGCGCCCCTGGATAATATCGAGGCGATGACGAACCGGAAGAAGTTTATGTAAAAGACACCCGCAGCTATTGTGAAGACCTTAAAGGGTATAGGGGTAAAACCGGCTATCCCTATCGCCCACGCGTCGTATTTTGCGAAATAATCATGTATGGAAGAGATCTTCTCTTCCGATACGAATTTTCTCAGTATGGGTCTGCCGCCTTTCAGACCGATGAGATAGCCGAACATGCCTCCCAGGACTGATCCGACGGTCGTGATCATAGCGAGAAAGAAGCTCTTTTCAGGCGAAATTAAGGCAAGGGCTATAAGGAGTATGTCCGGGGGCACAGGGAAGAAAGACGACTCCGCGAATGCCAGGATAAAAAGCCCCAGAGGGCCCATGGGTACGAATTTATCAAGGGTCCAGTTGGTTATCCCTTTCAGCATATAGTATCCTTATTTTTCCCAGCCTTCTTCGCCGACCAGAGGCACAAAGACGCACCCGCATACACCTTCGGTTATGATCCTGTCTTTTTTCTTTTGGACTACTGTTAAAAGCTGGTTGAGATTCCCGCCGACAGGTATCACAAGCCTTCCGCCGTCTTTCAGCTGTGAAACAAGCTTTTTGGGTATGTGAGGCGCCCCCGCTGTGACTACAATAGCGTCATAAGGTGCATGCTCCTGCCAGCCGAGCGTGCCGTCTGCCGCTTTGGTCTTTATGTTATCGTATCCGAGTGATTCCAGGGCCTCTTTTGCCTTATCAAGGAGTGCTTCAAACCTCTCTAAGGTATAGACCTCTTTTGAAAGCTCGGCCAGGATAGCGGCCTGGTAGCCGCTGCCAGTGCCTATCTCAAGCACCTTTTCTTCGCCTTTAAGCCGGAGATTTTCTGTCATAGTGGCCACCATGTAGGGCTGCGATATGGTCTGGCCTTCGCCTATAGGAAGCGGGTTGTCCGCGTAGGAGACGATTTGGAGTTTTTCAGGGACGAACTTATGGCGCTCTACCTTGCCAAAGGCCTCAAGTAGGCGTTTTTGTTTTATGCCGCGCCGTATGAGCTGTTCGGTTACCATTCGGCCCCTTAAAATAGCGAAATCCATATCAGGTCATATTCTCCTTCATCTCACGGCGCATCCTTATTATGAGCCTCGCAAAACGGAAAGTGTCCTTTAGCGGGTTGATAGAGCTTACTTGGTTATTGTAAATGCTCTTTATCGGGATGGATACTATCTTGAAATCCTTGCCAGCCCTTATAAGAAGCTCAGACTCGGCCTCGTACTTTGAGCTGATGAGCCTGATCTTTTTTAATATATTGCTCCTGATCAGTCTAAAGCCGCACTGTGTATCGGGAATATGTTGCCCGCACATCTTCGATATGAAATTTGACATCCATCTGTTGGTGGCCCGCCTTATGGGAGGCATCGATCGGGTATTACCCATTCTGTTCCCTACTATCATGTCTGCCCCGGTCTTCCGGGCGGCTTCGATGAAGCGCCTGACGTCGCGCGGGTTATGCTGGCCGTCGCCGTCCAGAACCACTACAGCTTCATAGCCTTTTTCAAGCGCGTAATTAAAACCGGTTTTGAGAGAAGCGCCTTTTCCCTGGTTCTCTTTGTGGATTATCATGGCAGCGCCGCTTGATCTTGCTATTTCTGCGGTTTCATCGAGTGAACCGTCATCTATTACGAGGCAATCGAGGCGCTCGGCCTTGATCTGTGTTACCAATTCGGCTATTGTCTTCGACTCGTTATATGTCGGTATGAGAACACATGTCTTCATTTTGCACCGGCGTCTTTCCATGGATCAGCGAACATGAACCACTGCTCTGGATAGAGCCTGACATATCGCTCTATCACACTGGCCGCTGCCTGGACTATATTCCTTATGTCGGTCTTCCTGTCACCCGTTACGGTATATTCGATGGGCTTTTCTATCGACAGTTTATACTTCAGGCCTTTTTCCCGTGTTATAAAAACAGGCACTATCGGGCTTTTGCTCATAACACCCAAAAGCCCGATCCCAGCGGGCATAAGCGCGGGCCTTCCGAAGAAACTGACCGGGATGGAATTGTCGCTGAAATCCCTGTCCGAGAGTATGCCCACAAGCTCATTCTTGGCCAATAACTGCAGAGACTTTCTTGCGCTGCCGCCGAGAGGGATATTTTTAACACCCTTATCGTTCCTCGTTTTTATAAAAAGATCGTTTATATTCTTGTCCTTGTGGGCGAGTGCTATAACGCTTGTCGGAAAGCCTAGCTGTGCCAGGAGTGCTCCGCCCCACTCCCAGTTGCCCAGGTGCGCGGAGAAGGCGAGGATGCCTTTGTTCAGCTTCAGGGCATTCTTGATGTTGTCTGCACCTACGACCGTTACGTTCTTTTCTATATAATCTTTATCCATCTTGGAGAAGCGGAGGAACTCGACAAGGTATTTTGAGAAATTACGGAAGATCTTATGCGCGTATATTGAGGATTCCTCGGCGCTCTTGCCGAGAGCGGTCTTTATGTTGTTTGTAACAAGCTCAGTGTCTTTTTTAGAAAGAGAAAAATGGATATCTGTGATCCTGCAGCCCAGCCAGAAAGAGAACTTAAGCGGCATGTACATGGCTATGAACTGGCCGATCTTGTATAAGACATAGAGCACCATCAGAGCTTCTCCATAACGAGCCTGGCGGTCCTGATCGATGTCTCAGGCGGCGCGCATTCGTCCATGAGGCTTTTTATGTTCTCTAGTTTCTGGATATTTCCTAACAGCTCTTCGATAAGGACCAGGGCTTCTCTTTCGTCTTTTGCTTTTACGGCGATCTTCTTTTTCATAAAAAATTCGGTATTCATCTTTTCCTGGCCGGGCAGGGGGTTTATGATAACCATGGGAAGCCTCTTTGCCATCGCCTCTGCGGTGGTAAGCCCGCCCGGTTTTGTGATGATAAGGTCCGCTGCCTCCATAAGCTCATCAATATTGTCGATGAAAGAGAATACGTGGATCTTCTTTTTAAAATGCCTTTCACGGCGCTTCAGGTGCCTGAAGGCCTTCCTATTGCTGCCGGTCACTGCAAGTGCTTGTATATCGAGATGTGACTTGTCCATAAGATGAGTAAGTTTTGCGATGGGGCCTAGACCGAGGCCTCCGCCCATCAGGAGGACTACGGGTTTATTTTTATCAAGGGAGTACTTTTCTCTTATTGCGGCTTTATCGTGTTTTTGGTAGAACCTTGGGTGGACGGGTATACCGAGTGGTTTTATCTTTGCCTCTGAAACGCCATTTTCGACAAGCCTGGTCCCGGTCTCCGGGGCGGGCACTATGTAGGTATCGACCTCATTGTAGACCCAGTATGAATGCGGCGCGTAGTCGGTGAGAACGGCGTAAAGCGGTAGTTTCAGGTTGTAAGTCTTCTTCAGGTCCGCTATCATGCCGCATGGGAAAGCCTGGGTGCATATGACCGCGTCAGGCCTGAAATTATCTATTAGGCTCTTCATCTTCCCAGAGTTGAACCTGTGTATCGATTCTTTCAGTTTTCGGCTTTTCTCTACAACAACGGGATTGTCATAAAGGTACTCCCAGAATTCGGGCTTTCTCTTTATAACGGTAAGGTAGGTCCTGTTTATGATCTTCTCCAGGATGGGGTTCGTATAGTTGAAAGAGTTGATGGAGCTTGTATATACGGTGCCGTTCACCTGGCGCATAGCACTCTCGAGCGCTAGGCATGCGCGATGGTGGCCTGAATTCTGTGTGATATACATCAGGAGAAAGCGCTTGCTCAAGTATCAACCCTCCATCTGAAGAAGCTTACCTATGCGCTTGCAGGCCTCTTTTATGCGCTTTTCATTCTCCACCAGCGCAAAACGAACATACCCTTCACCGTACTCACCGAAGCCTGTACCGGGGGCTATAGCGACGCGGGCCTCTTTTATCAACAGTGTGACAAATTCCATCGAAGTCAGGGCGCTGTATTTGAGCGGTATCTTGGCCCAGACATAGAACGTGGCTTTGGGTACAGGGACCTCCCATCCGATATCACGAAGTTCCTTTACGAGGATATCCCTCCTTCTTTCGTATGTATCCACGGTCTTCTTTATGCAGTCCTGGGGGCCTGTAAGTGCTTTTATAGCAGCCGCCTGTATTCCCCTGAATATGCCGAAGTCTATGTAGCTTTTTGTCTTGGCAAGGACCCTGAGGATCTCGCTGTTGCCGACTGCAAAACCTATGCGCCAGCCTGCCATGTTGTATGATTTCGACAGCGTGTGAAACTCTATCCCGATATCCCTGGCGCCTTCGACCTGCAGCATGCTCGGCGCTTTATAATCACCGTAGACGATCTCTGAATAGGCCAGGTCGTGGCCTACTATAATATTTTTGTCTTTTATCCAGTTGATGGTATCTTCAAAGAAGCTCACGTCCACTGTAGCTGCCGTAGGGTTGTGGGGATAGCTTAAAAAGAGGAGCTTAGCCATCCTGACCACTTCAGGGGTCAGTGTTTCAAATCTTGGCTTGAAGCCGTTATCTTCGGTTATAGGGATATTATAGAGTATGCCCCCGGCCATTATAGCGCCGTTAAAATGAACTGGATAGGCGGGGTTAGGCACTAGCGCAATATCGTCGTTGTTGAGGAATGCCAATGAAAGGTGCGCTATGCCCTCTTTTGAGCCTATAAGCGGCAGGACCTCCTCGTCCGGGTCCAGTTCGATGTCATAGCGCTTCCTGTACCAGTCAGCTATAGCTTTCCTGAGCTTACTCTCTATCTCGCCGTCCACCCTGGAATATCTCTGGTTGCCGTCCGCTTTAGCGGCCCTGCAAAGCTCATCTGTGACGTGTTTAGGGCATGGTTGGTCAGGGCTACCCATACCCAGGTCTATTATGTCCGCGCCCTTTTTTCTCTCTTCAGTCTTGAGCTCGTCTATCACGGTAAACAGATATGGCGGCAGGCGCTTTAACCTGTTCGCTTCATGCATATACTGCTCCTCTCTGTTCAATAATAACTATTCAACTGTGCACAGGGTAGTACCTACGTTGACGGTGTCGCCTTCCTGTACTGTTATCTCTTTTATTTTTCCGCTGGCGGTGGAAGGGACGTTGAAGGTAGCCTTGTCAGTGGCCATCTCAACGAGGTCATCACCTTCTTTTACGTCACTGTCCTTCTCCACATGCCAGAAGGATACGACCGCGCTCGTTACGCCTTCTCCTAATTCTGGTAATACTATGTTGGCCATGGTAACGCTCCTTTTCTTATCGGTTAAAAGTTCAGTGTTTCATGTATGACGTCCTGGCGAAAGGCTCGGCCAGAACGCGTTTGAAACCCATTGTCAGAGCTCTTTTCTTGTAGACTCCAAAGGTATCC
The DNA here is from genome assembly GCA_964556455.1 of uncultured Planctomycetia bacterium. Taxonomy (GTDB): domain Bacteria; phylum Omnitrophota; class Gorgyraeia; order JABMRJ01; family JABMRJ01; genus CAZKWI01. Next base: position 19,128 of record CAZKWI010000008.1, read on the forward strand.
GGATGGATGAAGCTCTCCACTTCGAGCTGGCTTTGCGTAGGCCGCAGGTATTGGCCTATTGTAAGCGATTCGCAGCCGACGTTAAACAGATCCCTCATGACGCAAAAGACCTCATCCTCGGTCTCGCCCAGGCCAACCATGAGCCCGCTTTTTATCGACAGGCGCTTCTTTCGTGCAAGCTCCAGCACACCCAGCGATCTTGTATAATCAGCCTGAGGCCTCACCCTCTTATAAAGCCGCGGGACGGTCTCTATATTATGTCCAAATATATCTATTGGAGCATCGGAAACCATCTCTATGGATGCGTGATCACCTTTAAAGTCCGGCACGAGCACTTCAAGGGTGATGCCCGCCACACATTTCTTTATCTTAAAGGCGCAGTTGCGGAAGTGCTCAGCGCCGCCGTCTTCCAGATCATCCCTCGTCACAGATGTTATTATCGCGTGCCGCAGCCCAAGAGCCTCAATAGCCTTTGCTAATCTTTCGGGCTCAGAGCTGTCCGGTTCTAGTGCTGTACCTTTCTTAACGGAACAGAACGCACAGGACCTTGTGCACGTATCGCCCAATATCATGAATGTGGCTTTTTTTTCAGAAAAACATTCGCTTTTGTTAGGACAGCACGCGCTCCTGCATACTGTGTGGAGACCATATTCGGTTAATAAGCTCTCTACCTCAGCCGTATTATTTGAAAGAACTATGCGTTTTTTCACCCAGTGAGGGAATAGCGTATGTTCCTTCGATTCTTTTAGTAAAGGCATCGATGAGCCTCTCTTTTGCGTTATCCATATCTATAAGCCTGCCCAAGACAGATGCGAGTGAAACCATCTTGCAATACTCAAGGCCGCACGGTTTTATCATGTCAAAATAGCTCAAAGGCGTATTGATATTTACGCTCAGGCCGTGATAAGTCACCCACTTCTTCACCGTTATGCCTATAGAGGCTATTTTTGTGTACTTGTCCATCCATACGCCGGTAGCTCCGGGTATGCATATGGGTATTATGCCGTAACTCGAAAGAAAATCCATTACAGCATTTTCGAGTGTCCTTATATAGAGATTGAGGTCTTTTTTCAAGGCTTTCAGGTCCATAATAGGATAAAGGGTTATTTGCCCCGGCCCATGGAACGTAATATCGCCTCCCCTGTCCACCCGTATCAGTTCCAGGCCCTTATCCCGCATGGCTTCTTCATCTACCAGCATGTTCCTTAGAGACCCTTTTCTGCCTATAGTGAACACAGGGGGGTGCTCTGCCAGTACAATGCTGTCCTTGATGTCTCCTGTAATGCGCTTCGAAGCAAGCTCTTTCTGGAGCTCAAATACGTCTCTGTACGACAAGTTCCCGGCGTCTATGATATTGAATATATCCCGCTTGTCATTCATCATAATGAGTGAATAGGCCTTCCGTCAAAAGAGAACGCCGCCTCCATTACCGCCTCTGACAGTGTAGGATGCGCGTGTATGAGCTCACAGAGTTCCTTTACCATAGTACCATTTTTTACTATTGGGGTCGCTTCTGCTATAAGATCGGCCGCCTGCGCACCGACTATCTGTATGCCCAGGATCTTGCCGGAAGCCTTGTCTCCCACGATCTTGACGAAACCATCCTTTTCGCCGATGGCGTGGGATTTTCCCAGTCCCCTGAAGGGAAACTTCGATACCTTGATCTCGCGCCCCTCTTTCGCCGCTTCGTCCTGAGTGAGCCCGACGGATGATATTTCAGGTTCCGTATATATGCACAGCGGGACACTGCCGTAATCTATCTCTGAGGGCCTGCCCAAGATGTTATCACACGCTGTTATCCCCTCGTGCGAGGCTACGTGAGCGAGAAGGTACCCGCCTATAACGTCCCCTATCGCGTAAATATGGGGCACGTTTGTCTGCATCTTCGCGTTTACGACTATTCTTCCCTTTTCGGTCTTGACGCCGGCCTTATCTAGTCCCATACCGTCTATATTTGTCTTGCGCCCTACACAGATGACCGCTTTATCATATTCGGCGGGCATCTCTTCCAATTTGGTTTTCGTCTGGACTTTTACCTTGAGCTTCTTTAATATCATCTCCATGTTCTTACCCAGCTCCCTGTCCATGGTAGGAAGCAGCCTGTCCATCATCTCGGCTATCGTTACATCCACGCCGAAAGAGGCGAAGATGTACGCGTATTCGCAGCCGTTGACTCCGCCGCCGACTATAAGGAGCTTCTTCGGAAGATCATCCGCCTCAAGAAGCTCGGCGCTTCTGAGCACTCTCTTGCCGTCGAATTTAAAGCTTGGCAGCTCCAGAGGCACGGTGCCCGTCGCTATTATGATATTGTCGGCCTCTATCTTCTCACCTTCGACATCGAGGGTGTTCTTATCCAGGAATTTCGCGAACCCTTTCTTTAACTCCGCTTTCTTGGCCTTAAGGAGCGATTCGATGCCCTTTTTGAGTGTGTTTATAACATCGTCTTTTCTTTTTCGGATATCGGCATAATTCACATTGAAGGAAGAGACATCTATGCCGAACTCTTTCGAACGCTTCACCGCCTTGAGAGTCTTTACGCTCGCTATGAGCGTTTTTGTAGGTATGCATCCCCAGTTCAGGCAGACGCCTCCAAGGCGGTCTTTCTCTATGACTACCACCTTCTTCCCTGATCCAGCGGCGTAAAGGCCGGCTACATAGCCGCCGGGCCCCGAACCTATGATCGCTATATCGTATTTACTCATAACTCCCCGAGAGATGCTTTAATCGTTTCCGCGGCCTTTGCGAAGGACGCGGTTTCATCATCGCTTAATTCAAGCTCAACGATCTCTTCTATGCCGTCTTTGCCCAGCCGCACCGGAAGGCCGATGCAGAGATCCGAAACTCCGTATTCGCCTTCTGCGAAACAGCACGCGCTAAGAAGTTCTTTATCATTATTAATAATGGACCTTATCATCGCCAGGCATGCCGCGCTCGGCGCATAAAAGGCACTGCCTTTTCCAAGAAGATTCACTATCTTTGCCCCGGATCCGCGAAGCTCATTCATCAAATGATCTATCTTATCTTTCGCGATAAGATCCGATATGGGCTTTCCAGATACCCTTGTCTGACTTGCCAGCGGGACCATGGCGGGGCCGTGCTGACCTATCACAAGCGTATCGATATCGCTTACAGGTTTTTTGAGCTCTTCTGAAATAATGTGGACGAACCTGGATGAGTCCAGGGTCCCAGCCATGCCCATTACGCGGTTACGCTTAAAGCCGCTCTCTTTATACGCAAGATACGTCATTATATCCAGGGGGTTAGTTATCATTATCAGGATAGCGGACGGACATGCGCTCTTTATGTTCTTTATAACCTCTTTTACTACTGCGCTGTTCTTTTTTATAAGGTCTGCCCTTGTCATGCCCGGCTGCCTCGGAAAACCTGCAGTCACCACGACAATATCCGAACCTTTTGTTTTGCTGTAATCATCGGTGCCGGTTATCGTTCCCGCGGCGCCAGTTATAGAGGCGGCGTGCAGGAGATCGAGTGCCTTGCCTTGAGCAACATCTTTTGCTACATCAAGCAGCACTACGTCCGCCAGGTTCTCTTCTGCTACCCTCTTTGCAAGTGTTGCGCCTACGTTGCCTGCGCCTATGATAGATATCTTCATTTCAGCCTCTTTATTATGGCGTCGGCCATACCGCTAGTAGTGGCAGCCCCTGGATCGTTCCTATCAGGCTTCATGTCGTATGTGACGTCCTTGCCCTCTGCTATAACTGAAGCGACCGCGTTTTCCAGCCTGTCCGCGGCCGAGTTCTCTTTTATATGTCTGAGCATGAGCACACCGGAGAGTATCATGGCAGTCGGGTTTACTTTGTTCTTGCCCCTATATTTCGGGGCAGAGCCGTGAGTCGGCTCGAACAGGGCTATCTCGTCGCCTATATTGGCGCCTGGTGCGACTCCGAGGCCGCCTACGAGCCCTGCACAGAGATCCGATATGATATCGCCGTAGAGATTGGGCAGGACCATGCAGTCGTATAAGTCGGGCTTCTGGACGAGCTGCATTGCCATATTGTCAACTATCCTATCCTCAAACTCTACCTTTCCGGTATACTTTTTCGCGACCTTGCGCCCGATCTCAAGGAACAGGCCGTCAGTGTATTTCATGATATTGGCCTTATGGACGACCGTAACCTTCTTTCTCTTATTGGCCAGGGCGTATCTGAATGCATAGTCTATGATGCGCTCAGATGCCGATACAGATATTGGCTTAATGGAGACGGCGGAATCTTTCTTTATCTTCTTTTTCGAAAGGCTGTTTATCCGGTCTATTATCCCCGTTGCGTCTTTTGTGTCCAGTTCAAATTCGATACCTGCGTACAGGTCCTCAGTGTTCTCTCTTACCGCCACAAGGTCGATATGGTCATATCTCGATTTTACACCCGAATATAGCTTGCATGGCCTGACGCATGCAAAGAGATCGAGCTCCTGCCTCATCTGAACGTTCACGCTCCTGAAACCTTTGCCAACAGGCGTAATTATGGGCCCTTTTATGGCTACTTTGTTCTTTCTTATGGAATCCAGGACCCTCTTGGGCAGAGGGGTCTTCTCCTTGTCCATAATGTCAGACCCGGCCGTCTGCACATCCCACTCTATCTTAACACCGGTAGCCTCGATGCATCTTTTTGTGGCTCGAGCTATCTCAGGCCCTATGCCGTCACCGGGTATCAATGTTATTCTATGTTTCAAATTTAAACCCTCCGTATTTTTTAAAATGCTTTATTACGCCGCCGTCTTTCAAGAGTTTCTGCATCACGCTTGATATTGCCATCGTGAAGGTCTTTGTACCTTTGGTTTTATTCACGAGGATGCCTTTATCGAGATCCGCCTCAAGCAGGTCGCCCTCTGCCAGATCGGCCGTATCGCATTGAATTAGCGCCAGGCCTATATTAAAAGAGTTCCTGTAGAATATCCTGGCGTAACTCCTGGCTATAACGGCTGATACTCCGGCCGCCTTGATGGCCTGTGGGGCCTGCTCCCGCGAAGAGCCGCATCCGAAGTTCTCGCCCGCCACGATAAAGTCGCCTGATTTTATCTTGGAATAAAAATCAGGAGAGATATCCTCGAATATGTGCTTGGCCAGCTCTTTCGGGTCCTGTATCCTGAATTTGTATCTCCCGGAGATAATGTAATCCGTGTTTATATTGTCGTTTAGCTTTAATCTGCGCGCTTTGCCTTTCAGCTTCATAGGTATTTCCTCGGGTCAGCGATACGTCCTTCAATAGCGCTTGCCGTTACGGTCGCTGGGCTGGCAAGATAAATAAAACCCTTCGGGTTTCCCATTCTGCCCTTGAAGTTCCTGTTAGCGGTGGATATAGCCACCTCGTTGTCAGCCAGGATGCCACAGTGAGTGCCTACGCACGGGCCGCAGCCTGGTGGTATCACCACTGAGCCGCTTTTTACGAATATATCTATAAGCCCTTCTTTTGCCGCATTCAGATATATTCTCTTAGACGCGGGTGCTACGATGAATTTCACCCCTTTTCTTACGCGCCTATTCTTTAATATGCTGCAGGCGATCTTGAGGTCTTCGAGCCTGCCGTTGGTACATGTGCCAAGGAATGCCTGATCTATTCTAGTACCTTTCACGGCCGATACATCCTCTACGTTGTCTACCGTATGGGGCTTGGCGACCTGCGGCGCCAGCCGTGACAGGTCAAATTCCTTGACCATAGCATATCGGGCGTTTTTATCCGCTGAAACAGGCCTTGGGAGCCTTTTCGAGTGCTTTTTAATCCACCTCGTCACTTTGATGTCGGCCTCCATGAGACCGCATTTCGCGCCCATTTCAACCGCCATGTTCGATATGGTGAACCTGGCGTCGACACTTAGTTTATCTATTACGGGGCCGTAAAATTCGACTGACCTGTAAGTGCACCCGTTCGCCCCGAACTCTTTTATGATAGCAAGGATCACGTCTTTTGAATAGACCCCTTTGGGGAGCCTTCCGTTGAGCACCACTTTTATGCTCTCAGGCACGAGGAACCAGTTCTTTCCGCTTGCCAGTGTGATCGCCAGATCGGTCGAACCGACACCCGTAGAAAGAACATTTATCGCGCCATATGTGCATGTATGAGAATCAGCTCCCAGTACCAGGTCGCCGCATACGACATTTCCCTCTTCCGGTATAAGCTGGTGGCAGACGCCTTCGCCTATATCATACATACCCACGCCTGTTTCATCGGCAAATTTTCTCATCTTTGCGTGTATGCGCGACACGCCGAGATTAGGGCTTGGCGCCGAGTGGTCTATCACCATGTAGAACCGTTTCTTATTGAACGGCTTTGCGCTTGGGAGCTTCCTGAAGCTGTCTATGATGATAGAGCTTGTCCCGTCCTGCCCGAAGCAGAAATCGACGTCACATATGGCGATATCCCCTGCCCTGAGTGACTTTTTGGCATGCCTTGAGAGTATCTTCTCCGCTATTGTCTTTCCTCTACCCATCTTTCTATCCTGTCCATGCCTTTCATGATATTTTCTACGCTGGAGGCGAAACTCAGGCGTATATGCTTATCCGACCCGAAAGGTTTACCGGGTATGACCGCAACTTTTATCTCATCCAAAAGCCTGTTCGCCATTGCCACAGAATCGATGCCTGTTTTTTCGATATTGCAGAATACATAGAACGCGCCGTTTGGCTTGATAGCCGAGAAGTCTTTTATCCTCTCGATCCTCGTGCACAGATAATCTCGCCTGGTCTCGAATTCAAGGCTCATCTTTTCTACGCTCTCCTGGCTGCCCTTTATGGCCTCAAGGGCTGCCCGTTGGCTTATCGAAGCCGGGTTGGATGTTGAATGGCTCTGGATCTTGTTTATGGCGCTTATGACCTCCGCGTCACCTGCTACATAGCCGATCCTCCAGCCTGTCATCGAATAGCTCTTCGAAACGCCGTTTACAATGAGCGTCTGGCTCTTTATGTCTTCCCCGAGAGAAGCGATCGAAACGTGCTTTTTTTTGTCATAGATCAGGTGCTCGTATATCTCATCGCTTATCACAAGGATCTTTTTGGAGCAAGCTATATCGGCTATCTCTTTGAGCTCATTCTCCCCGTATAATATCCCTGTAGGGTTGGATGGTGAATTTATAATTATAGCCCTGGTTTTGTCCGTAACGGCCTTTTTCAGGGCCTGCGCCTGAAGCTTAAAGTCATCCTTTTGGCCGGTCTCCACAAAGACAGGGGCAGCCCCTGAAAGCCTGACCATCTCAGGGTAGCTGAGCCAGTAAGGGGAAGGTATGATAACCTCATCACCTTCCTCAGTAATGGCCTGGAATATGTTGTACAGCGAGTGTTTGGCACCGCAGGATATGGAGATGGATGACGCTGGATAAACGAGCATATTCTCGTCCCGCAGCTTTGCGGAGACGGCGTCTTTCAGCTCCTGCATCCCTGAAGAAGGGGTATATTTTGTAAAACCCTCCTTTATGGCGTTTATGCCGGCCATTTTTATGTTCAGCGGCGTATCGAAATCAGGCTCGCCAGCGGCGAAGCTGACTACGTCTATGCCCTCCTTTGCCATTCTCTTAGCCTTGGCTGTGATAGCCAGGGTAAGCGAAGGATTGACAGCCTCTGCTCTTTTCGCTATTTTAACCATGGTCGCGTCTCCTTTATGATATAATAAAAATAAATATATCATATTAGCAGCAATAAGTAAAGGCAAAAAACCCCGCCGCCTGTCTCTGGCAGCGGGGTTTTTTAGCGAATTCTTTACTTCTGTTACGGGGTCTTTCCGCGGAAATACCTGCGAATATTCTTGAGGAACCCGGGCTTAGGCGTCTTTTTCTGTTCGTCCCTGGCCTTTTCCCTGGCGACTTCCTCTTTGATGTCGGCTTTGGGCTTCGGCGCCGGTGGTTTTTCTGTTCGTGGTTCCTGGCTGGGTTTTACCTGTTCAGCCTTCTTAGGTGCTTCTTTAGCCGGAGGCTTGACCTCTTTTGCCTTCGGCTTTAACTCCTTCTTGGCAGCTTCTTTCTTAGGTTTCTTTACGGTTACAGGCTTCTTTTCGACAAGTTCCAGTATGGCCATCGGCGAACCGTCACCCCTCCTTGGGTATAACGGTATTACCCTGGTGTACCCGCCGTTCCTTGACTTGAAACGCGGCGCGATGTCGTTAAAGAGCGTCTCTATCAGGCTCTTGTCCCTGATTATCGCGAATACTTCCCTTTTGGACTCGGGCGTATTATTCTTGGCTTTGGTGATCAGCCTTTCGACGAAAGACCTCGCCTCTTTGGCCTTTGTCCTGGTAGTTGTTATCGTCTCTTTGGTGAGAACGGCGCACGCGAGGCTTTTTAATGTCGCGACCCTGTGCGTATTCTTTCTGCCCAGTCTGATATTGTTTTTTCTGTGTCTCATTTTACTAGCTCTCGCTCTTTTTCTTCGTGTATTCTTTCAGTTTGTCCTTATCGAACTTCATGCCGAAAGAGAGACCCATCTCCACAAGAATGGCATTGATCTCACCCAGCGATTTCTTGCCGAAATTCCTGTATTTCAGCATCTCCATCTCGGTCTTTTTCACGAGATCACCTATGGTCTTTATTCTGGCTTCCTTGAGGCAATTGGAGCTCCTTACGGAGAGCTCCAGCTCGGATACAGGCAGTGAGAGGCGCTCATACAGCTTTATATCTTCCTGCGTCTCTTCCTGGACCTCTTCTTCTTCCGGTATCTTCCCGTAGTTGGTGAATATGTCCAGGTGCCTTTGCAGTATGAAAGATGCGAAGAGTATGGCGTCTTTCGGCGAAATAGAGCCGTTGGTCCATATCTCCATTATCAGCTTGTCGTAGTCGGTTATCTGCCCCACTCTGGTATTCTCGACGTGGTAGCTTACTTTTTTTATGGGGCTGAAGAGTGAGTCTATGGGTATGACCCCGATAGACTGCCCCTCTTTCTTGTTCCTGTCGGCCGGCACGTAGCCGCGGCCTTTCCCTACTTCCATCTTTATATTAAGTTTTGTCTTTTTGGTCAGGGTTGCTATATGCTGGTCCGGGTTCAACACCTCTATGGTATCATCGGTGATTATATCGCCCGCCGTCACATCGCCCTTCTTGTCGACTTTTATAAAGATGGTCTTGGGGCTCTTGAAATGGGACTTCAGTACCACCCTTTTGATATTCATGACGATCTGGCTGGTATCTTCCAGTACGCCCGGTATCGAGTCAAACTCATGCCTTACGCCGTCTATCTGTATGGACGTAACCGCACTGCCTTCCAGAGAGGATATGAGGATCCTTCTCAGGGAGTTGCCTATAGTCGTGGCGTAACCTCTTTCAAACGGCTCGGCGATAAACCTGCCGTAACTATCCTTATAGCTCGATTCGTCGCAATCAACTTTCTTGGGCATTTCGAGATTTCTCCAACCTACTCCCATGTCTTCGACCTCCGTTTTAAAAGAAACCAGGATTTGGTTTCTGTTATTTCGAGTACAACTCTACGATAAGGCGCTCCGTGAACGGGAACGTAATGTCTTCTCTCTTCGGGAGATCCAGGACTGTGCCCGAAAAACCGGTGACATCGGCCTTCAGCCAGCGGGGGGCCTTTCTGTCCTTGAGGATCTCCGTAATGTCTTTTACGGCCTTCTTCTGCTTCTCCTTCAGTTTTAACTTTATGATGTCGTCTTTTCTGACCTGATACGAAGGTATATTCACCTTCTTATCATTGACATAAACGTGATTGTGCATTACGATCTGCCTTGCCTCTTTACGCGTCAGGGTGTAATTAAGGCGGAAGACCACATTGTCCAGCCTTCTTTCCAGCGTCTGGAGTAGTATCTCGCCCGTTACGCCTTTTGACTGCTCGGCCCTTTTAAAATACAGCCTGAACTGTTTTTCCTGTATGCCGTATATCCTCTTGGCTCTCTGTTTTTCCCTTAGCTGGACGGCGTAGTTAGATAGTTTTATGCGCATTTTGCCGCGGGCACCCGGAGGATAATTTCTCTTGCTGACTGGGCATTTATCCTGGGTGCACTTTATTCCTTTAAGGAAGAGTTTTGTCCCCTCTCTTCTGCACAGTTTGCACGATGGTCCTGTATATCTTGCCACTTCCTCTCCTTTCAGAGCGTTACACTCTTCTTCTCTTCGGCGGACGGCACCCGTTATGCGGTATGGGTGTCACGTCTTTTATCGCTTTTACTTTCAGTCCGGCTGCCTGCAGAGAGCGGATAGCGGATTCCCTCCCTGAGCCCGGCCCCTTCACCTGTACTTCTACTTCCTTTACTCCCAGGTCCAGGGCCTTCTTCGCCGCCTTCTCCGCGGCTATACCCGCTGCAAAAGGTGTAGATTTTTTGGAGCCGCTGAAACCCGACCCTCCGGTCGAAGCCCAGGTAATGGTATTGCCGCTCGGATCGGTTATCGTAACTATGGTATTGTTGAACGACGCCGATATATGCGCTACCCCGTTCGGAACAGCGATCTTCAGTTTCTTCTTTATCTTAGGCTTTTTCTTCGCTTGCGCCAACTTTGACCCCCTTAGCTCTTGTAACACCTACTGTCTTTCTCGGCCCTTTTCTCGTTCGGGCATTTGTCTTCGATCTCTGGCCTCTTACAGGCAGGCTCCTTCTGTGCCTTATTCCTCTGTAACAGCTTATTTCGCCTAACCGCTTGATGTTAGCCTGGACATCTCTTTTAAGATCTCCTTCTATCCTGAAATCTTTCTGTATAATAGCGGCGATCTTTGATACGTCTTCTCCAGACAGGTCCTTCGCCCGCATATCAGGGCTTATTCCGGCCGTTTTTAGTATCTTTAATGAAGAGGTCTTGCCTATACCGTAGATATACGTGAGCGCGGTCTCGACCCTCTTCTCTTTAGGTACGTCGACTCCAACGATTCTTGGCATAAATAGTACTCCTTTTTATCAGCCTTGTCTCTGCTTGTGTTTAGGGTCCGTGCAGATGACATAAAGCTTGCCTTTTCTCTTGACTATCGTGCATTTAGAACATATTTTCTTGATACTCGATCTGACCTTCATTTTTGCGTTACCTTTCGGCTGTTCAGTGAAGCAGTATCACTTTTCCCGTCGGGTGATCCTGCCCCTGGTTAAATCATACGGTGAAAGCTCTAGTAGGACCTTGTCACCCTTAAGTATCCTGATAAAGTGCATCCTCATTTTGCCCGAGACATGCGCCAGCACCTTATGGCCGTTCTCGAGCTCTACGCGGAACATGGCGTTCGGAAGCACCTCCAGCACTTTTCCCTCAGCCTTTATCGCTTCTTCTTTTGCCATTAAGTTAATATCTCCGGTTTATTTTCGGTCACTAAGATCGTATGTTCAAAATGGGCTGAAAGCTTTTTGTCCTTTGTGACAACAGTCCAGCCGTCATCAAGAACTTCAACGTCATAGCCGCCTTCATTGACCATGGGCTCGATAGCAAAGGTCATGCCGGGTTTTAGAACCGGCCCTTTGTTAGGTTCCCCGTAATTCGGTATCTCAGGCTCTTCGTGCATTTTCGAGCCTATACCGTGGCCGACGAGCGCGCGAACCACACTGTAGCCGTTCGATTCCACAAGTGTTTGCACGGCGTTCGATATATTCGAGAGCCGCCCGCCCGGCTTAGCCTCTTTAATGCCTGCGTAGAGAGACTTGCTGGTCGCGGCCATCAGCCTCTCGGCGCGTTTACTGACAGCGCCTACCTTGTAGGTCCTGGCAGCGTCGGCGTAATACCCTTTGTAGACAACCCCTACATCGATACTTATGATATCGCCTTCTGCAAGGACCTGTGATCCCGGTATGCCATGCACGACGACTTCATTTATCGAGGCACATATATTGCCGGGATAGCCCTTGTAACCCTTAAAGGCCGGGGTGCCGCGTTCCTTTGCTATTATCTTCTCTGCCTTACGGTCAAGTTTGGCAGTCACGGCTCCCGCTTTTATAAGCCGACTCAGGTCGTCCAGGACCTTCTTTACTATCTTTCCTGCCTTCCTCATGAGCTCTATCTCCTGGTTCGATTTTACGGAGATCACTCACTGGCCCTTGTTTTGAAGGATTTTTTTAAAGAACAGAATAATTCATCCACGCTTGAGTCGCCCGAAACTTCTTCGAGGACCCGCGTTTTTTTATAAAAATCAAGGAGCCCCTTCACGGTCTTATCATATACCTCGAGTCTCTTCTTGATCGTCTCTTCGTTATCGTCTTTTCTCTGTTTAAGGCCCGCTCCGCATCTGTCACATATCCCCTCTTTGCCCGGAGGGTTGTTCTTTACATGGTAGATGGCGTTGCATTTAGGGCAGGTGCGCCTGCCTGTAAGCCTCTCTATAATAGTGGGCACCGATGTCTTGAAATAGAGCACGCGGTCTATTGAGATATTGTTCGCCCGCAGGGCTTTCTTAAGACTCTCCGCCTGTGCTTTGTTCCTCGGAAATCCGTCGAGAATAAAGCCTTTCAGGGTATCCGGTCTTGAAAGGCGCTCTACCACTATATCCGTAACGACACTGTCGGGTACCAGTTCGCCCTTCTCCATGATGCTTTTCGCCTTAATACCCAGCTCCGTACCATTCCTTACGGCTTCGCGTAGTATATCGCCTGTGGATATATGCGGTACTTTAAGTTCCTGTGAAAGAACCTCTGCCTGTGTGCCCTTGCCCGCGCCAGGAGGGCCTAGGAGCACCAGCCTCATCTTCGCCCCCTGATCTTGCCCCGCTTCATGAAGCCGTCATAATGGCGCATGAGAAGCTGTGACTCTATCTGCCTCATTGTGTCAAGCATAACACCGACAATGATCAGAAGCCCGGTGCCGCCGAAAAAGCTGGCTATAAGATACGGCACCTTAAGCGAAGAGCTTATGATGCTCGGCAATATCGCGATGAGCGCCAGGAACATGGCCCCGGGGAGCGTGATCCGCGTCATTATGAAGTCGAGATACTCCGCGGTGGCCTTCCCGGGCCGTATGCCGGGAACGAACCCGCCATACTTCTTCATGTTGTCCGCCACGTCTATCGGATTAAAAGTAATAGCGGTATAGAAGTAACAGAAAAATATAATGAGCAATGAATAGATGCCGTTGTATATCCAGTCTCCCCTGTTTAGCGACGCTGCTATTCTCTGTATGAACGGGTTCGGTACCAGTGCCGCGATCGTAGCGGGGAATAATATCAGGGACTGAGCGAATATAATAGGTATTACACCCGCCTGATTTACGCGTAATGGTATATAGGTGCTCTGCCCGCCGTAGACCTTCCTTCCTATTATCCTCTTGGCGTACTGTATCGGTATCTTTCTCTGGCCCTGCGTTATGACGACTACAGCCACTATGACAGCCACAAGCATGCAGGCCATTAGAACGAGCGTAAATGGCTGCAGCTGCCCTCTCTGGGCTGAAGACCCGCCTACTAGGCTTATCAGCTGGATGATAGCAGTTGGCAGCCTTGATAAGATACCCACCGTGATTATCAGCGATATGCCGTTGCCAATGCCTCTCTCTTGTATCTGTTCGCCCAGCCACATTATGAACGCTGTGCCGCTGGTCAGTGTTATGACTGTCAGTATCCTGAATGGCCATCCCGGGGCTGCAACGATCTGCATTCCCTGGAAACGCGCGGGATTCTCCAGCCATAACGCGATGAAGAAAGACTGTATGATCGCGAGCACGACCGTGCCGTAACGTGTATACTGCACTATCTTCCTGTGGCCGGCCTCACCCTCTTTCGCGAGCTTTTCGAGGGCCGGTATGACCGCAGTCAGAAGCTGAAGTATGATAGAAGCGGAAATATAAGGCATTATGCCGAGAGCGAATATCGTGAGCCTGGACATCGCCCCTCCGGCGAACATGTTCATTATGCCAAATAGTGTGCCGCCCTGCGTGCGCGCTATATTGTCAAAGAACTGTGCTAATTTCGCGCCGTCGATGCCCGGTGTGGGTACGTAGGCACCGATCCTGTATATTACTATTATACCGAGCGTAAAAAGGATCTTCTTCTTAAGGTCTGCTATCTTAAAGAGATTTGCAAGCGACTGTAGCATTACTTAGTCCTTCTCTCTTTTGTTCTTCTCTTTTTTGTCCTGCTTTGCACAAGCAGGCTTTTTAGAAATAACGATGGCTTCACCGCCTGAAGCCTTTATCTTTTTTAATGCTGACTTCGAGAACGCGTGGGCGCTGATCTTCACGGGCTTTGCGAGGTCCCCGGTGCCGAGCACCTTGACGGACGACGATGTACTCTTTATGAGGCCATGCTTTTTCATCTCCTCAGGCGAAACGGCGCCGTCTGCCTTCACCTTGTTCAGAGAATCGATATTGACAACCTGGTATACACGGGTCTTTATCCTGTTAAAACCCCTCTTCGGGATACGTCTTATAAGCGGCATCTGACCGCCTTCGAAGCCATGTCTCAGCTTGCCGCCAGATCTCGAGAAGAGACCTTTATGGCCGCGGCCGGAGGTCTTTCCGTGCCCCGAGCTGTCCCCGCGCCCCAGCCTCTGTTTTCTCTTCTTTGTTCCCGGTTTTGTATATAGATTACTCAACAACATTACGTTTTAACCTCATTCCTGTAAGTCCGTCGAGAGTTGCCTTCGCGACATTCGCGGCGTTGTGCGACCCCAAAGACTTGGTTAATATGTTCTTTATACCGACCGCTTCACAAACGGCCCTTACCGCACTTCCGGCAATAACACCCGTGCCTGGTGAAGCAGGCTTCAGGAGCACCTTTGCGGCCCCGAAACGGCCTATAGTTTCATGCGGTATGGTAGACTCCTTAAGGTTTACCTTAACTGTGTGTTTTCTGGCCATGTTGAGAGCCTTCTTGATGCATTCCGATACCTCGTTGGCCTTGCCGAGACCGTAGCCTATGCTTCCTTCACCGTCCCCGACCACCGCTATAGCGCTGAAAGAGAACCTTCTGCCGCCTTTAACGACCTTGGCGACCCTGTTTATGGTTACTATCTTCTCGGTCCACTCCTTCTCCTGCTGTGCAGACGCCTGCCCCTGTGTCTTTTTATCTTTTTCCTGCAAGGTTATTTCTCCCTCTTTTGTTGCTTATTGTGCTTTTGCTTATGTTCGTCTTTTTTGTTCTTTTTCGGACGTGCCCCGAATGTCAGCCCGTTCTTAAGCGCTGATTCCGCCAGGGCCTTTATCCTCCCATGGTACATATAACCGCTCCTGTCAAACTGGACCTTCTTTATGCCTTTGGCAGAGGCCTTTTGAGCTAAAAATTCCCCGAGCCGCTCGGCGGCTTTCTTGTTACCGCCGTACCCGGTTTTTTTCATTTCCGGGCTGATCGTAGAGACCGATATTATCGTCTTGTGTTCTATATCGTTAACCAGCTGCACGTGGAGACCTTTAAGACTTCGATAGATCACCATGCGCGGAGAATCAGGCGTGCCTAAGGTCTTTTTTTTGATCCGCTTGTGCCTGCGCTCTCTGCCTCTTATCCTTTTCATTTTAAACTACCGCCTTTCCGGCCTTTCGTCTTACATACTCGTCTTTATATCTGATACCTTTTCCTTTATAGGGCTCCGGTTTGTAAAAGGCCCTTATGGTGGCTGTGACCTCTCCTAGCAGCTTTTTGTCTATTGACTCAAGGACTATCTGCGTGGGTTTAGGTGTCTTTATATTCACGCCTTCCGGCACCGGAAAGACAACAGGGTGCGAGAACCCGAGCTGCAGGTTTAGGTTCTTTCCCTGCGCCTGCGCCTTGTAGCCGACGCCCTGTATTTCAAGATGCTTTGAGTAGCCCTGCGAAACCCCTATTATCATGTTGTTTATAAGGCTTCTGTACAGGCCGTGCCTGGACATATCGTTCTTAAGATCGGAAGGTCGCGATATCGACAGTTGATTGTCCTTAAGCTGAAGCTTAAAGGCCTTTGGCACATCCATGCCCAGTTTTCCTTTAGGTCCCTGAACAGCCACGTGATTATCTTTAAGCTCGACCTTTACTTCCTTCGGTAAAGTTATGGATTTCTTTCCTACTCTTGACATTGTTTTACCACACCTCTATCATGATCTCGCCCCCCAGGCCTTTGTCGCGGGCACTCTCGTCCGAAACGATGCCCTGGGAAGTAGAGATAATGTTTATGCCCAGCCCGCCCAATACAGGCTGGATATCATCCTTTTTCTTATAAACCCTTAAACCCGGCTTGGATACCCTCTTTATATGCCTTATGACCGGATTCCTGTCTTCTTCGTACTTAAGATATGCCCTCAATACACCCTGTGTATTATCAGGTATTCTTTTGAAGGCCTCTATAAAATTAGACTCCTTCAGTATCTTCAGTATATTCTCGTTCACTCTCGAGGCCTTCAGGTCCACCTTCTCCTTGCCGGCGTTCCCGGCGTTCCTCAAAAGAGTGATCATGTCGGCTATTGGGTCTGTAATGCTCATATCCGTCTCCTGTATCGCGTCTATTACCAGCTTGCTTTTACTACGCCGGGTATTTCGCCTCTGGATGCCATTTCCCTGAAACAGATCCTACAGAGCTTGAAGCGTCTTATGAAGCCTCTTCTCCGGCCGCAAAGCATGCATCTGTTATAACGCCTTACCTTGAATTTCGGTTCCTTTTTTTGTTTTTCAACAAGTGCTTTTTTAGCCATAATTAACTCTTGAACGGCATACCCATCAGCTTCAGGAGCTCGTATGCCTCTTTCTGCGAACGTGCGTTTGTAACGATCGTTATGTCCATTCCGTGGACCCTCGGTACCTTATCGTATTCTATTTCAGGAAATATCGTCTGTTCGCTCAGGCCCAGCGAATAATTCGCCGCCTTATCGAACGACTTCTGTGATACGCCCCTGAAATCTTTCAAGGACGGTAGGGCGACGTTTATCAGCCTGTCCAGGAATTCATACATCCTGATCTTTCTCAGGGTGACCTTGCACCCTACAGGCGAATTTTTCCTTATGTTAAAGTTCGATATGGC
>CAZKWI010000009.1:0-35221 GCA_964556455.1 uncultured Planctomycetia bacterium
CTTAAGCTGGATGACTTTGCTGCATTCAAGGCCAACTGGAACGATAAGACATCGAATATAAAAACTATAGCAAAAGAGCTCAATATAGGCCTAGATTCTATTGTTTTTGCGGACAACGATCCCGTAGAGAGGAAGCTCATTAAAGAGATGTTGCCTATGGTTACAGTTGTTGAGCTATTGGATGATCCGTCTTTACATAAGAGGGTACTTTATCAAGGGCATTATTTTGAATCCATAGGCATATCAAAAGAGGACGGGAAGCGCTCGGAACACTACCATGCAAAGAAGACTTTTGACCAAGAGAAGAATAAGTTTACCGATATCGATTCATTCCTGGCCTCACTGGATATGGAAGGGACCATTTCGATTTTTAAACAAGAAGATATATTGCGTATAACTCAGCTTATAAACAAGACCAATCAGTTCAATCTTACTACAAAACGGTATACGGAGTCGGACGTAAAGAACTTCATGGAAGATAAAGACTGCCTGGCATTATCCGCCAGGCTGAAGGACAGGTTCACGGACTACGGATTGATCTCTGTTTTTCTGGGGTCCATTAAAGGCCCTGTGCTTACCGTCGATACATGGCTTATGAGCTGCAGGGTCTTCTCCAGAGGGATGGAGCGCTTTCTTTTCAGCCATGTTGTTGAGATATGCAAGCGAAGGGGAATATCCAGGATAAAAGGACTGTATATACCGTCCAAGAAGAACCGCATCGTTGAGGACCTGTATAAGAGTTTAGGATTCTCCCTTACTGAGACAAGGCCCGGAGGAGTGACTGAATGGAAGCTGGAACTGGAAGGTTCTTATCCTTTTATTAAAACCCATGTTAAACAGGAGGCTGTGTCTAGATGAGCGCGGTTAGGGAAAGGGTGCGTGATGTATTCAGGAATGTATTTGATAAAGATGATCTCGAGATCTTCGACTCCATGACAGCAAATGATATCGAAGAGTGGGACTCACTTGCGCATATAAATCTGATAGTGGCACTTGAGAAGGAATTCGCGATAAAGCTCACCGTCACCGAGCTTTCGCAGTTGGGGAACGTGGGGGATACGATAAGGCTTATCGAAAAGAGGACAAAATAGGGAGCGAAACGCTATGAACTTAAAGAGAAAACGTGTACTCGTAACAGGCGCGGACGGTTTTATAGGCAGCCACCTTGTAGAAAGGCTTATAAAGGAAGGCTGCAGGGTAAGGGCCTTTGTCTATTACAACGCCTTCAATTCGTGGGGCTGGCTCGACAGTTTTGAAAAAGATACCCTGGATAAGATAGATATCTTCCTTGGGGACGTGCGTGATCCCAACAGCGTCAGGAAGGCCCTAGACGGCATGGATGTGGTCTTTCATCTCGCCGCGCTCATAGGGATACCGTTCTCTTACCACGCGCCGGATTCCTATATTGACACGAATGTAAAGGGGACATTGAATATTATCCAGGCGGCCATGGCCTCCGGGGTGAAGAGGATACTTGTCACCTCGACATCCGAAGTCTACGGCACCGCACTTAGGGTCCCGATAGAAGAGGAGCATCCTTTGCAGGGGCAGTCGCCTTACAGTGCTTCGAAGATAGGCGCGGATAAGGTCGCCGAATCCTTCTACAGGTCATTCGACGCGCCGGTCACCATAGTGCGGCCGTTCAATACATACGGTCCGAGGCAGTCAGCAAGGGCGGTCATCCCCACGGTCATAACACAGCTTTTGGGCGGCAGTAAGACCATAAAACTCGGTTCTCTGGATCCCACGAGGGACCTGAATTACGTAAAAGATGTCTGCGATGCCTTTCTTGCTATCGCAGCTTCGGATAAGACGATAGGCCAGGTAGTGAATATAGCCACGGGCACGGATGTCTCGATAGGCGAGCTTGCGGGTAAGATCATAGAGAGGATCAATCCGAAGGCACGCATAAGACTGGATAAGAAGAGGGTGCGGCCGGAGAATTCAGAGGTTATGCGCTTGAGGGGCGACAACTCGAGGATCGCGGAGCTGGCAGGATGGGAGCCGCGTTACTCGCTCGATAAGGGCCTGGATGAGACGATAAAGTGGTTTAAACGCAAGAAGAACCTGAAACTGTACAAATCGGACATATACAATGTCTAACAAGATACATTTAGATGCGCCTAACCTGGGCGGCCTTGAGAAGGATTACCTGAACAAGGCCATAGACGCGAACTTTGTATCTACGATCGGGCCGTTCGTTTCGGAATTTGAGAATAAGTTCGCCGGTTATCTGGGCATAAAAGGCGCGGTTTCGACACAGAGCGGGACAGCGGCCATCCATATCGCATTACATGAACTGGGAATAGGAGCGGGTGACGAGGTGATAGTGCCCGCCCTTACCTTCGTGGCTACCGTGAATCCTGTAGTGTACGTGGGTGCTGAACCGGTCTTCGCGGATGTGGATCCTTTGACATGGAATATAGACCCGCAGGACTTTGAAAAAAAGATAACGAAAAAGACCAAGGCCGTCATACCGGTCCATATATACGGCAACCCCTGCGACATGGAAAAGATCATGGAGATAGCGAAGAAGAACAGGATAAGCGTCATAGAAGATGCCACCGAAAGCCTGGGTGCAACTTATAAAGATCAGCATACCGGCACAATGGGCGACTTCGGCTGCTTCAGCTTTAACGGCAACAAGGTCATAACGACCGGCGGAGGCGGTATGGTCATAGGTAAAGAAACCAAGAGGCTGGACCATATAAAGTTCCTTGTGAACCAGGCACGCGACGAATCAAAAGGGTATTTTCATCCGGAGATAGGTTTTAATGACCGTATGACCAATATAGAAGCGGCGTTGGGCTTAGCGCAGCTCGAGAGATTGAATGAATTTCTGAATAAAAAGAGGGCCTTTAATAATATATACCGCGCGGAACTGGAAAGTTCCGGCGATATATGTTTCCAGGGCTCCTACGAAAACACGGAGAGCGCTTCATGGCTTACGTCTTTTGTCTTCAGAAAAGATATGGATATATCCACGCTCCAGAAGAGGCTGTTTGAGAAGGGCGTCCCTACAAGGAGGATATTTACGCCGGTAGTGGAATTTCCCCCGTATTCAAGCTACAGAAAAGAGGACTATATCAACTCTTACGGTGTTTACAACAAGGGCCTTTCTCTGCCGAGCTCTACGCTGAATTCAGAGGACGATATATACCGAGCGTCCAAAGCGCTTAAGGAGATCATAGGATAGATGGCTAAGAAGAGACTGATATTGATAGGCGGCGGTGGACACGCAAAAGTGGTGATAGATGCCGCCAGGAAGAGCGGGCAATTCGATATCTATGGAATGATCGACCCTGCCCTGAAAAAAGGTATAAGGTTTTGCGGCATCAAGGTGCTGGGCGGCGATGATGCACTGCCTGCGATATACAAAAAAGGCATAACATGCGCCTTTATATGCGTAGGTTCCATAGGTGATTATCAGAAGAGAGAAAGTATAGACGCTTATATCAAGGCCATAGGGTTCAGGCTTGCTGTGATAACCCATCCGAAAAGCGTAATAGCCGAAGACTCTTTCCTGGGTGAAGGTACCTTTGTAGCGGCAAGGGCTGTTGTGAACCCCGGGGCAAAGACAGGCAGGAATGTCATCATAAATACATCTTCTTCGGTCGATCACGACTGCGAGATAGGCGACTTTGTCCACATAGCCCCGGGCGCCATATTAAGCGGTGGTGTAAAGATAGGCCGGGGTGCACATATAGGTATCGGTGCAAGGATCGTGCAGAACGTCAGTATAGGCTCCGGCTGCATGGTGGGCTCAGGTGAGGTGGTACGCAGGGACCTTGAAGACAAAAAGAGTTTTGTGAGCCCGAATTTGAAAAGAAAACGCGTATTTATAATAGCCGAGGCAGGCGTAAATCACAACGGGTCCCTGAAGCTCGCAAAGAAGATGGTGGATTCGGCCGGGGCCTCGGGTGCAGACGCCATAAAATTCCAGACATTCAAGGCGGAGAATCTGGCTACACATACAGCACCGAAGGCCTCTTACCAGAAGAGAGATTCCAGGAAGGCCTCGCAGCTCGAGATGCTCAGGTCCCTCGAGCTCAACGAGAAGGCGCACAAGGCGCTTATGGGCCATTGCAGAAAGAAGCGGATAAAGTTTTTATCGAGTGCCTTTGACCTGGAAAGTGTGGATCTTTTAAAAAAGGCACGGCTGGATGTATACAAGATCCCTTCAGGACAGATAACCGATATGCCGTATCTGAAGAAGATAGGCGCCCTGAAAAAGAAGGTGATACTATCAAGCGGGATGTCTGGCCTGGAAGATATAAAAGAGGCGATAGGTGTGCTTATAAAAGCCGGCACGCCGAAGAAGAATATAACGGTGCTCCATTGCAATACCGAGTACCCGACCCCATACAGCGACGTAAACCTGTCTGCCATGCTTACGATCAGGGAAAAGCTGGGTGTTGGCGTAGGGTATTCCGATCATACGAAAGGCATAGAGATCCCTGTAGCGGCGGTCTCTTTGGGGGCGGAGATCATTGAAAAGCACTTCACGCTGGATAGAAAAATGGCCGGCCCCGACCATAAGGCTTCACTGGAGCCCGGGGAGTTAAAAGCGATGGTCAACTCTATAAGGAACATTGAGAACGCCCTTGGCAGCGGGAGCAAGCACATAACGCCTTCTGAATTAAAGAATATGGATATAGTACGCAAGAGCATAGTCGCCTCACGGGATATACGGAAAGACGAGCTTCTTACGGATGAGAATATGACCACAAAGCGCCCTGCAAAAGGCATAAGCCCGATGGAATGGGACAGCGTAATAGGCAGGCGGGCAAAGAAGGGCTTCAAGAAAGACGAGATGATAAAGATATGAAGAAGATCAAGGCTTGTATAATAACCGGCAGCAGGGCAGAGTGGGGATTGTTCTATCCACTGGCCGTAAGGTTAAAATCAGACAGCGATTTTGATCTCAGGATAATAGCGACCGCAGGCCATCTCTCCGGCGCCACAAAAAATGAGATAAAGGATGACGGTTTTAACATAGATGCCAGAGTAGCTATGCCGCTTAAAGAGGATACAGAGGAGGCTATAGCAAAGGCAGTAGGTATAGGGACAGCGAGGATCACGGATGTCCTGGATAAGATGGCGCCGGATATAGTGTTCCTGCTGGGCGACAGGTTCGAGACGTTCGCCGCGGCCACGGCAGCATATCTTCTTAAGGTCCCTATAGCGCATATACACGGCGGCGAACTTACTCAAGGGTCCATTGACGAAGGCATGAGGCACGCTATAACGAAGATGTCGAGCGTACATTTTGTTTCGACAGACGTATATAGAAAGAGGGTCATACAGATGGGCGAGGATCCGCAAAGGGTATTTAATGTCGGCGCGCTCGGCCTGGATAATATAAAGGATATAAAGCCGCTCAAAAAAGATGAGCTTGAAAAGAGACTAGGCTTCAAACTGGGAAGAAGGAACGCGATGGTCACTTATAACCCGTCTACCGCCGAGACGAAAGAGACGATGGCAGGGGAGCTGAAGGATCTCCTTGACGCGCTTTCGTCTTTAAAGGATGTGAAGGTGATCTTTACAAAGCCGAACGTGGATATTTATTCAAATGCCGTCGTGAGGATGATAGATACTTATATCTATAATAATAAAGCGAATGCAAAGCTCTTTTCATCAATGGGGCGGGAGCTTTATTTAAATACACTGCGTTTTATGGATGTTGTTGCCGGAAATTCATCGAGCGGAATAATAGAGGCGCCGTCGTTCGCCATACCTACCGTGAACCTCGGCTCAAGGCAGACCGGCAGGGTCAGGGCAGACTCTGTCATAGATGTGGAAAGGGGATACGCTTCTTTAACGAAGGCGTTCGAGAAGGCGTTCTCGAGTGATTTTAAGAGTAGGTGCAGGAAGGTAAATAACCCGTACGGCGACGGAGAAGCATCGGGAAAGATCGTCAACTTTGTAAAAAAGTTAGACGGTCTCGGCTCAAAGAAGACCTTTCTTGATGTCAACTTCAATCTGCCGATATGAGGAAAACTAAGATGGGAGAAACCGACATGAAGTACTGCAAAAGATGCGTGATGCCTGATACAAGGCCGGGTATCGTCTTCGACTCTGAAGGCGTATGCCGCCCGTGCCGCGTAGCGGACGAAAGGAAGAAAATAGACTGGGACAAAAGATACAAAGAGCTGGAAGCGCTCTGTGACAAATACAGGGGCAAGAATGGTAATTACTACGACTGTATCGTCACAGTATCGGGCGGGAAGGATTCAACCTACCAGGTATATGTGATGAAGGAACTCATGAAGATGAATCCTCTCCTTATAAACGTCCATAACTTCAGCTGGACAGAGACCGGCCGCCACAACTTCAACAACTTAAGCGATACCTTCGGCTGTGATACGATCTCGCTGCATTTGAACCGAAAGGCCGCCAGAAAAATGCTCTGGGACGGTTTTTTCAAGATGGGTTCGCCCACCTGGTACTGGGACAAGGCGGTCTATGTCTATCCGATAAGGATGGGCATAAATTTCAAGATACCTTTGATCGTATACGGTGAGAACGTCGACTACGAATACGGCGGATCGATGACGAAAGAGACGTACAGCGCGAAGAATCAGATAAATAACGACGTGGCGAAACAAGTCGATTGGGATTTCTGGCTCAATGAAGAGGTCTCCATGAAAGACCTGAACCCCCTTATCTATCCCACAGACCAGGAGATAGAGGCAGCCGGGCTGGAACCCATATATCTAAGCTACTTCATGGGCTGGGACGGGTATGAGAATATGGAATTCGCCAAAAAGCACGGGTTTAAATCCCTCAACGACACCGGCGAATGGAAGAGAGAGGGGTTCATAGAGGATTATGACCAGATAGATTCAAAGGGCTATCTGGTGCATCCGCTCCTCAAATACCCGAAACTGGGGCATGCGCGGGCCACAGACGTTGCGTGTTATTGGATAAGGACAGGCCGCATTACAAGAGAAGAAGGTATAAGGCTTGTGATGGAGCATGACCATAAGATGGACCCGGAGGCGCTTAAAGATTTCCTGAGCTTCCTGGGGCATACAGAAGAGGAGTTCTGGAAGGTCTACGAGAGATTGTATAACAGGGACCTCTTCGAAAAAGCGGGCGGTAAGTGGAGATTAAAGAACCCGATATACAAAGACCTGGTCGAGGTAGGTCAGGCTTCAGCAAAGATAAGGGGATCGTAACAAGGATATAAAAAGAACCGACAAAAAAAGAGGAGGAGTGATGATAGGAACGATAGAGAAGAAGGACACGATAACAAAGTACAACCTGCCTACAGAGGTGAAGTTCTGCACGCGCTGCGTTGTATCGAACCAGAGGCCGAAGATAACCTTTGACGAAGAAGGGGTCTGTTCAGCCTGCAGGCACGCCGAAAGAAAAAGGGCGGGCAAGATAGACTGGAACCAAAGAGAAAAACAGCTCCGTGACCTGCTCGACCGCTTCAGGAGAAATGACGGCTCTTTTGACGTAGTCGTCCCGTCGAGCGGCGGCAAGGACTCGAGCTATGTAGCGCACCAGCTGAAATACAAATATAATATGAACCCACTGAGTGTTACATGGTCACCCAATTTATATACGGATATAGGCTGGCTCAATTTCCAGGGGCTTATCAAGGCAGGACTTCCGAACATACTCGGCAGCGCTGATGGGCAGGTGCACAGACGCCTTACGAAAGAGAGTTTTATAGAGATGGGCGAGCCGTTCCAGCCGTTCATATACGGCCAGGTGACATTCCCGCTGCAGATAGCGGCCAAGTACAAGATACCCCTTATTATGGACGGGGAGAACGGCCAGGTGGAGTACGGCGGCGATGATACGACATGGGAAAAGAAGGGTTTTTCGATAGAAGAAGAGATAAGGCACTGGTTTTCAGGGGTCTCCATAGACAGGTGGTATGAAAAGGGTTTCACGAAAAAGGACCTTCACTTTTATTACCCGCCGCCAATTGAAGAGATAAAGGACGTCGGTGTAGAGCGCCATTTCTTCAGCTACTACAGGGACTGGGTACCTCAGGAGCATTACTACTACGCTGTAGAGAACACGAATTTTGAGGCGAACCCGGAAGGCAGATCAGAGTGCACATATTCGAAGTACGCGAGCCTTGACGATAAGATAGACGGGTTCCACTATTATCTTATGATCATGAAGTTCGGCATAGGGCGCGCCACCTCTGACGCGGCACACGAGATACGCGATGGTCATCTTACAAGAGAGGAAGGCGTCAGGCTTGTGAGGAAGTATGATCTTGAGTTCCCGCAGAAAAACTTCAAGACATTCTTAGAGTATTGCAATATCACCGAAGAGGAGTTCTGGCAGGTGGTGGAGAGCTGGCGCTCACCGCATCTGTGGGAGAATGTGAACGGCCAGTGGAAACTGAAGTACCAAGTAGAATAGGGACGTTTTCAAAATTAGCTTCAGAAGTGTCCCCTTAGCTTGGATGTTCAGGGATATTTCTGAAGGTAATTTTGAAAACGTCCCAAGAAAGGAAAGAGATGGAGTCTTATTGGAAGAAGTGGAACGAGCTTAAGGCGATAGCGAAGGGTAAGAAGATAATCCTATGGGGGCGCGCGGAAGATTGGGGGCAGAAGACGATTCCCAAATTGCCCGAGATGCCGGCATATATAGTCGACATAAATGAAGGCTATACAGGGACGGAATTCAGCGGCCTCACCGTGCATCTGCCGGAAAAGATCAAAGAAGAGGACCCAAATAAGATCTATATCGTTATAACGGCAGGCCCGTATGAGAGCGTGATCGAGCAGATGGATGAATTCGGCCTCTCCGCCGGAAAACACTACTGCTGCACGCCGGCCTATTACGACTTTAAGCTGATAAAAGAGATAAACGAGTACGAGAGAAAGATACTGGTGGCATGCCCTGATTACGAGGACAAGAAGAAACACCGCTATTCTAAACTAGGCGGCGGATTGTACCAGTATTCCATAGGCCCGAATGAAGTTAAAAAGATAATCCCGGGCCACTTCAGGCAGATGGTTTACGTGGACGATCATGTATACGCGCTCGAGTATGTCGAGAGGAAGCTTTACATCCTGGACAAGGCCTTGAAGGTCGTTGAGACGCACCCGCTCGATAAACCGAACACCTGCGGTATAACCTACTGCCCGAAACGTAAGCTTGTCTTTATAACCAACGCCGCGAGTGACACCGTAAGGGTCTATGAAAAAGAAGGGTTCAAGCTGATAGACACGATCGAATTCTCGGATAAATACAAGAGAAGCGGCATAGGCCAGCATCATATAAACGATATCTGTATAGTCGGGGATTATCTGTACGCAAGCTACTTTTCGTTCTCCGGCAACTGGAAGCGCGGTATATTCGACGGCGGGGTCATAGAATTCGATATAGATAATATGACCAGGCCCCCTGTGGACCTGGTCCGCGACCTCTGGATGCCCCACAGCGTTGAGTTCATAGACGGCGCGCTTACGTATCTTGATTCGATGAGGGGTTACCTATATATAGGCAACCAGTCAGTGGCAGGCCATTTTCCCGGTTTTGCCCGCGGGTTGACCTATGACGGACGGTTCTATTACGTAGGACAGAGTGTGGATATGTACATGAGCCGCCTCTTCGGCATATCGGACAATATAATGCTCAACGCCGGGTTCTACATGTTCGACCGGGATACTAAGGTGAGCAGGTTTTACAACATAAAGGACATGGTCAATGTCCATGACCTTTTAGTATTGCCTTAAGAACGGGAGAAAAACAATGAAGATATACAGGGCCGGGATAATAGGATGCGGCAGGATGGGATGGCTCTTTAACGAGGATAAGCTCGCTGATCAGCCTGTGAGCCACGCAGAGGCCTACATCATGGACAAGCGCACCGAGCTTACGGCGGTATGCGACCTGGATGCAGAAAAGCTGAACGGCATATCGAGCAAATACGGCGTAAAGAACGTCTATACCGATTATAAGAAGATGCTTAAGGGAGCCCGTCTCGATATCGTAAGCATATGCACGCCTACCGCGCTGCATAAAGATGCGTGCATACAGGCGGCGAACTCCGGCGTGCGGGCAATCTTCTGTGAAAAGCCGATAGCCTCGTCGCTTATTGATGCCGATGAGATGATCCTGGCCTGCAGGAAGAACGGAACCCTGCTTATGGTCAACCATACGCGCAGGTGGGACAGGTCATTTAACGATGTAAAGGCCGTGCTTGATAAAGGAAAGATCGGCAAGGTCGATCTCATAGTAGCATTTGCCGCTGCCGGCCTCATGAACAGCGGCACGCACTTATTTGATATCCTGAGGTACTATTTCGGCGATGTCCAGTCTGTCTCCGGGTCCCTTATCCCTGACGGCAGCAGTGACCCGGGCGGCAGGGGGACCGTAAGGTTCAGAGATGATATCCTTACGTTCTTCTATTCGGGTTTTAAGGAGTATGTGCTCTTTGGAGCTAACCTGTATGGCCAGGAGGGCATGATAGAGCTCGGCGGCCAGATACGAAAAGACGGCGCGTTCAAGCTTCTGCAGGCTCAGGCGAGCCGGAAAGAGAGCGGCATAAAGGAACTGAAAGCCATGAACCCGAAACCCGGTGTATGGAGCCCGCCTATGCTAAATGCGGTGAGCAATATGGTGAATGCCCTGGATAATAAAGAACTGCCGCTCTGCACTGGTGAAGACGGAAGGGCAGCGGTCGAGGTGGCTATGGCATTCCACGAGTCTGACCAAAAGAAGACCAAAAGGATAGTGCTGCCGCTTAAGACGAGGGACCTTGCGATAACCCCCCGTGCTACATCATTCACAAAAGACGGGAATTTAAAATGAGAGAAAAACTTTTTATTCACGGCGGCAAGAAGACCAGGACAAGGGACTTCGGCTATATCGCGCCGATAGGCGATGAGGAGATACGCTCCGTTAACGAGGTCCTGAAGTCCAGGAGGCTTTCCGGTTTTTATAAGGATTTCCTCGGCGGCCGAATGGTGCGCAAATTCGAGGAGGATTTTGCGAAATATATAGGGACACGGCACGCGATAGCGTTCAATTCCGGCACATCAGCGCTGCACGCCGCGCTCCTGGCCTGCGGCGTAGAGCGCGGCGATGAAGTGATAGTACCGCCTTTCACTTTTACCGCCACGGGTTCCTCGGTGCTTATGGCAGAGGGGACATGTGTATTTGCCGATGTTGACCCTGATACGTTCTGCATAGACCCGGAGGCCGTTGAAGCGGCCATCACCGAAAGGACGAAGGCCATAATGCCGGTCCATATCTACGGCAAGGTATGCGATATGGATAGGATAACGGCAATAGCAGAGAAGCATAACCTTAAGATCATAGAAGACGCGTGCCAGTCACCCGGCTGCAGGCACAAAGGCCGGATGGTCGGCTCAATAGGCGATGCCGGGGCATTCAGTTTTGTGGAGACTAAGAATATGGTAATAGGCGAAGGCGGCATGGTGACCACGAATTCTGATGAGATAGCGGACTGGTGCCGCCTCGCGCGCAATCACGGCGAGGTCTGGACAGAGGGAAGGCCCAGGGAGTATATCTCCAGGGTACTTGGATACAACTTCAGGATGACCGAGATACACGCCGCGATGGGCATAGAGCAGCTGAAGAAGCTCGATTCTTTGAACGGGACGAGGATAAAGAATGTATCTTTTCTGCAGAAAGAGCTGGGGCGTTTTGACGGGCTTAAGGCGATGCAGTACAAAGAAGGCGAGATATGCCATCTCTATCCTGTCCTTTATGATGAAGGAAAGATCGGTATAGAGAAAAAGAAATTCATAGATGTCATGGCCTCAGAGGGCATACCTCTTTCGGGCGGATATCCGAACCCCCTCTACAGGACGCCCATATTCCAGGACAGGGCGGCCAGGGCCGGACAGAAGAATATTGAATGCATGGTCGCGGAGGATATATGCCGGAGGCTTGTATGCATACCTTCCGTGTATCGTCCATACGGGATATAATAAAGGCGCTTGAAAAGGTGATGGATAATAAAGGGGAGATAAAATGATAGGCACTTCAAAGGTGGTCGCCGTAATACCGGCAAGGGGAGGCTCGAAAGGGATACCGAAGAAGAATATAGTAAATATCTGCGGCAAGCCGCTTATATCCTATACTATAAAAAGCGCGACAAGATCCAGGTATATAGACAGGGTCATTGTAAGCACGGACGACAGTAATATAGCAAAGGTGGCGGAGGCCTGCGGGGCAGAAGTCCCGTTCATGCGCCCCGGGCGCCTTTCCGGCGATACGACGCATACACCGCCTGTGATAGTCCACGCGGTGAAATTCATAGAGAGCCAGGGCTACGACGCAGATATCGTAATAACCCTTCAGCCCACCTCTCCGCTGAGACAGGCGCGCCAGATAGATGAAGCGATAGAAAAGCTCTACAACTCGAGCATAGACGCTGTGGTCAGTGTAAAACAGGCGGAGTATCCCCCTTACTGGATGCTTAAGATGAAGAGATCACGCGCCATCCCTTTTATAAACAACGGCAGGAATTATTTTAAGAAGGAGCGCCAGCAGCTCCCTAAGACATACCAGCTGAACGGTGCGATATACGCAACCAGGAAAGCCGCCCTCTTTAAGGAGAAGGCCGTCATATCGAAGAAGTGCGGCGTTATAGTGATGGACAGAAGGACCTCCATGGATATAGATACGCCGGAGGACCTTGAGAGGGTGAGAACCGCAGTGAATAGCACAGGCCGGAAAGGATGATATGGAAGATATAAAGATAAAGGATAGATCCTATCTATATAAGGGCGAAAAGATCAACCTGCGCGGCGTAGAGAAGGAAGACTATACCGAAGGTATGCACAAGTGGGCTGGTGATCCTGATTTTAACAGATTTCTCAGCCACGGCGTAAGGCCCGCAACAAAGACAGCGATGGAGAACCTATACGAGGACCTTAAGTCTAAAGAGAACATAATCTTTGCCATTACAGACAGCCGGACAGAGAAGACGATAGGCATCATAGGACTGCATCACATAAACTGGCAGACGGCCTCGGCTGAATATACCATACATATAGGAGAAAAGGCGTACTGGGGCACGGGCTGTGCTAAAGAAGCGACTGAATACATCCTCAGGCACGCCTTTAGTGTTTTAAATCTGAATAAGGTCTGGCTCGGGGTGGCCGAGCCCAATGCCAAGGCGGTAAAATTCTACCAGAAGATGGGATTCCGGACAGAAGGTGTACTGAGAGACGAGATATTCGCCGAAGGCAGATACTTTAACTCTATAAGAATGGGCATGCTAAAGAAGGAGCGCAGAACGACATGAACGATATACTATCGAAAATAAAGGTCACGAAAGATCTCTCCATAAAGGACGCCTTGAAGCTGATCGATGAGACCGGCCGCAGGACGCTCTTTGTCTGTGATGAGGACGGCTCGCTCGCGGGCTCGCTCACAGACGGCGATATACGCAGGCGTGTGCTCAAGACGGGAGACCTGCAGGAGGAGATCGCGACATGTTTCAACCGGACCCCCATATTTATCCAGGACTCAAAAAATAACCTGGAAAAGGCGAAGAGTGTCATGCTTGAAAGATCCGTGGATATAATTCCCATAGTCGATGACAATAAGGCGATAGTGGAGATAATATTCTACAGCGACCTCTTCGGCGAGGAAAAGGGCTACCATGGAAGCGTTGATCTGCCTGTGGTGATAATGGCGGGGGGTAAGGGAGAGAGGCTCGATCCTTTTACAAAGATATTGCCGAAACCTCTCATACCCGTGGGTGAGAAACCTATCGTCGAGATAATAATAGATAAGTTCAGGCGCCAGGGGATAAAGCGTTTTTACGTGACGCTCAATTACAAGGGCGAGATGGTCAAGACATATTTCGACTCAACCGAGAAAGATTACACGATAGACTACACATGGGAAGAGGATTTCCTGGGCACGGCCGGGAGTCTGAGGCTCCTGCCGGCAACAATGGATGGCATCTTTATAGTCTCCAACTGCGATATCATAGTGGACGCTGATTACGCGGACCTTGTGAATTTCCATAAGAAGAAAAAAAATCTCTTAACGGTGGTCGGGTCCATACAGCACCACAGGATACCTTACGGTATCATCCACTACAAGGAGGAGGGCAAGATAAGCCGTGTCCATGAGAAGCCGGAGCTCGACTTTACAGTGAATACCGGCGTCTATGTTATATCAAAAGAGGCCCTTTCTCATATACCGAAGAGCACGCACTTTGATATGACAGACCTTATTAATGCGCTCCTCGAGAAGAAGGAGAATGTAGGCGTATACCCGGTAAGCCAGAACTCTTACGTCGATATAGGCCAGTGGGAAGAGTATAAGAAATATACGGACAGGTTGATATGACCAGACGCTTTGAAGGTTACCACCAGGTGGTAAATGCCAACGCAGGGCCAAAAGAAGAGCGATACAGCCAGTTCCGCCGCAAGTGGGACCATTGCTCGAAAGATCTACATTTGAACGATGTGCCCCTGCACGTGGATATAGAGGCTACGAACGCCTGTAACTTGAGGTGTTCCATGTGTGAAAGGAATTCCATGACACGCAGTGTCGGGAATATGGACTACGCGCTCTTTACCGGGATAATAGACCAGTGTGTCAGATTTGGTATATACAGCGTGAAGCTCAATCTGTGGGGCGAGTCGATACTGCACAGGGATATCTTTAAGATGATCGGATACGCCAGGAAAAGAGGTGTACATACGCAGTTCAATACGAACGCCACGTTCATCACAAAAGATAACGCCATGCGACTTATAGCCTCGGGCCTTGACAGGCTGACCATATCGATCGAGAGCATAGCCGAAGGCGCGTATGAGAAGACGCGCAAAGGCGGTAAGCTCGGTACGACCCTGGAGAATATAGAGAATTTTATATCGGTCAAACCGCTCGGGGAGACCCCGCTTCTTACGATACAGTTCATAAGGATGAAGCACAACCATAAGGATATCCCGGCCTTCATAGAAAAGTTCAAAGACAGGGTGGACTTTGTATCCGTCACCAACATCACATCTGTCGACGGGAACGCGGATATCCTGAAAGAGTCCATGATCGACTATTCAAAATTGCCGAAAGTACCGTGCTCTGAATTGTGGCTGAGGCTCTCGGTCTTCTGGAACGGGGATGTCACCGTATGCTGCCAGGATTACAACGGCGCGCTTACGATCGGTAATATAAAAGAGAATTCTTTAAAAGAGCTCTGGCACTCAGATAAGCTCAATAAGCTAAGAGAGAGCCACAGAAGACTGAACTTTAGAGACACCGCGTGCAAAGACTGCACAGCCAACCATAAACTTTAAAATGGCGGATAACATAAAACCGGAAAAAAAAGAAAATATAGTAGTATGGGGTTTCGCTGTGTATTACTGGCTCCATTTGCCGTTCCTGAAGGAGCTTAAATCCAGGAGGAACGCCCGGATACATTTCATATGCAGCTCTCCGGATAGCGTGAATTACTGGAGAGCGCTCGACCAGGACGGCATAATAGACAGCTATGCGACGACCGGCCATTTCTTTGATGAGTATGACAAGTGCGACACCCCGGCGGAGGATATATATAAAGAGGCAAGGGGCTTTGAGGAGAAGTATGGGATCTACGCGGTCGATATCCTCCAGACCGACAGACATTTGGGCAGGGGATTTTCCGCGGCGGGAACAGGCCACCCCAGGTCACGGCTTAGCGACAAGGCTGAATATGTGAGATCCATCAATATCCTGAACAGGATATTCAGGTTCTGGGAAGAGTATTTTGACAAGATAAACCCGGAATTGGTGATAGGTCTGCAGGCCAATATCATAGGCAAGCCCTTTATGGCTATAGCGAGGCACAGGGGCGTGCCGGTACGGGTCTTTAAGCCTGCCAAGTACAGATCCCGTCATTACTGGGTGGTAGATGAGCATTATTATTCGCCTGATATAGAGAAGAATTTTACCGCCATAAGCGACGTAAGCGATCTCATAGGCGAGGATGATACTGAAGGCCAGATAAGAGAAGCACACGTAACCGGCGTATACGCGAAGTTCCTGAAGAGGTCATCAAAGAAAGCGCTGCTAAAAGATATAACAGGGCAGATCAAGGCGCATCTCTATAAAAAATATAAAGGTATTACAGGCATGGGCGGCTACAGGCTCTCAGAGAACATACGCTATATCCTAAGGACACACAGGTACCTGAGGTCCATGCATTCCTTTAAGACCGTAACGCTGGATGAACTGCGCGGCAAGCGCTATATCCTGTATCCGTTGCACACGGAGCCTGAGATGGCGCTTGGCACGTTCAGTCCTGAATTTAACGAACAGCTTGCGGCTATAGAGTTCATAGCGAAGAATCTGCCGGCCGGCGCGCTCTTGGTGGTTAAAGAGCATCTACTGGCGATAGGGAGACGGCCGAAGGACTTCTACAGTACGATCCTCGAGATACCGAATTGCGTTATGGTCTCTCCTCGTCTGAATGCCCTGAACGTGGCTGAGGGGTCATGCGGGGTAGCCGTGATTACGAGCACGGCCGGCGCCGAAGCGGCCATAAAAGGCATACCGGTGATCTCTTTCGGGGCTCATAATATAATAAACTTCCTGCCGCATGTCCATAGCGTGAGCTCATGGATGGAGTTGAGGCCTCTTCTTCACAAGCTGTGTGGTGAGGAGGATCCATCTGAGAAGTCCAGGCGCCTAGAAGACGGCCTCAGATACCTGGCGGCTGTTAAGGCATCTTCTGTAGAATTTGACCGAAAGAAATTATCCTCGAAAGAAGAAGAGGCGAAAGTGCTCTGTTCATCGCTCATAGAGAGCCTGGATACTCAAAGAGAGGCCGCATAATGGCAAAAGTGATCTGGCTTACGGGTATATCATCTTCCGGTAAGACGACCATAGGCAAGACCCTTAAGGAAAAGCTTGAAACCAGATATGGCCGCGTGGAGCTTCTGGACGGTGATAATGTGAGGGATTTCTTTGAGAATGATCTTGGTTACACAAGACAAGAGAGGATCTTGAACGTGAAGCGCATAGCCTTCGCCGCCATGATGATAGCTAAACACGGCACGAGCGTTATTGTCGCTAATATAGCACCTTATTATGAAGTGAGGGACTTTATACGCAGGCAGTTGAAAGAGTATGTCCAGGTCTACCTCAAGGTATCTACTGAAGCGGCTATGGCCAGGGATGTAAAAGGGCACTATGCCAGGTATGCCCGCGGTGAGATGAAGAACATAATCGGGCTGGATGATAAATACGATGTGCCGAGAACGCCTGATATTGTTATAGACACCGAACAAGAGACCATTGACGGATCTGTAAATATGATACTGGACTATTTAAAAGGCAAGGAGCAGCAAAAGAATGTCGAAGGCCATAGAGTATACCATAAATAGAGAGGCGGCATCCGAGCTCTTCAATATAGGTACCGGCGCCTTTTACCCGCTTAAAGGGTTTATGAATTCGAAGGATTACAGAGGTGTACTCGATGAAATGCACCTGGCTGACGGGGCACCATGGACGATACCGATAACGCTGGATATACCTGAAGAGCGGGCTGGCGATTTTACAAAGGCTGAGGAGGTTATTCTTAAGAACGCTTCAGGAAAACCCCTCGCCATGCTCGGTATAAACGACGTATACAGAGTGGATATATCCAGGGATATAGAGAAGGTCTTTGCCACCGGCGACAAGAGGCATCCCGGCATTCAAAAAGAACTTTCACGCGGCCCTTACAGGGTGGGAGGGGACATAGATATACTGGAGTATGAAGCCAACCCATTTGAGAGATACACATTAACACCCGAAGAAGCAAAGCGTGCATTTGCGGACAGGGGATGGAAAAGGGTCGCGGGTTTTCAGACAAGAAACCCGATACACAGGGCACACGAATATCTCCAGAGGATAGCCATGGAGATAACCGACGGTGTTTTTATCCAGCCGCTTGTGGGATGGAAAAAGGCCAATGATTTCTCATCCCTTGCGATCATGAAGAGCTACGAGAAGATGCTCGAAGAGTTCTACTCACGCGAAAAGGCCGTACTGGGAACACTCATTACGCCTATGAGATATGCCGGCCCCCGGGAAGCGATCTTTCACGCTATCATAAGGAGGAATTACGGCTGTACGCATTTTATTGTCGGCCGGGACCATGCGGGTGTCGGCGGATATTACGGCAAGTACGACGCGCACAGATTATGCAGCCGGTTCAATGACCTGGGCATCGAGATATTGAAACTGCACGGCCCTTTCTACTGCAGAAAATGCGGCGGGATAGTTACGGAGAAGACCTGTTCACACGGGGATGGATACGCGTTCCCCATATCAGGGACCTATATAAGAGAAGAGTTCTTCAGCCGGAGGCGGCCCGCTGAGGAATATATGCGCAAAGAGATCTCGGAGATACTCCTGGAGCTCGGCAGGGATAACGCGCTCTTCAGCAAAGGGGACAGCAATGAATTTTAAGACTATCGTGACACTGGGGCCGGCTATTTTTGACCAAGACAAGCTGAAGAGGATAGACGCGTGCGGCGACTGTATATACAGGATAAACGGCGCCCATGTTACAGAGGCCCAGGCGGACGAATTTATAGACGAGACCAAAAGAATATTGCCGGAAAGCAGTATAATGATGGATCTTCCGGGCAATAAGATACGTACGAAGAACCTGCCGGAGCCTATAAGGCTTGTAAAGAACGAAACGGTCATATTGCATGACTACCAGGTGAATTATCCGCATTTTCACAGGATGATAGCACCCGGCGACAGGATACTGGCTAACGATTCTGTTTTTACGCTGGAGGTGGCGGAGATCCTGGGATCGGGCGTGAGGCTGATCTCCCGTTCGGACGGGCTTCTCTATTCTAATAAAGGGCTCCATGTAAGGGGGATACACAGTCGGATACCGTTTTTGTTCGATAAAGACAGGCGCCTTATAGCGTTATGCAACCGTTCGGCAATAGACTATCTGTCTGTTTCATTCGTGCGGGCCGGCTCGGACCTGCGTGAGATAAAAAGAGAGCTGAAACAGGAAAATATGCATCTTATAGCAAAGATAGAGACCAGGGCTGCCATGGACAACCTCAAGGAGATCTTAGATGAAGTAGGATCCATACTGGTAGACAGGGGGGATCTTTCGACCGAGATAGATATGATCAACCTGGCAGGCGCGCAGGATATGATAGTAAAGACCGCTTTAAAGGCGGGCAAGGACGTATATCTTGCCACGCAGTTCCTGAAGAATATGGAGGTCCATCCTGTGCCGCTGATCTCGGAAGTGATAGACCTCTGCAGGACCATAGGGTCAGGCATAAAAGGTATACAGCTATCGGAAGAGACCGCCGTAGGCAAGCACCCGGTAGAATGCGTAAAACTCGTTTTTGAGGCCCTGAAGAAATGCCGTTTGCAGAAAGAGGGGATCTTGAGTGGATAATTATACCATAAATATAATAAAGGGCTCCACAAGGCGATCGGACGATCACAGCTCGATATTCTTCAGATACTTATTGCGCCCGCTCTCTTTTTACATCACATACATTCTTCTACGCCTGGGTATGCGTAAACCCAACCACGCTACAATAACGGGTTTCTTCTTTGGGTTTGCGGCGCTCTTCTTATTTGCCGCGGGCACGAACCGCGCATTCAGCTTCGGGGTTTTCTTCTACACGCTCTTTCTCTTGTTCGATTTTGTCGACGGCAATATAGCGCGCGTTACCGATTCAGCCTCGTATTACGGGAAATTCCTTGATGGTGCTACGGACGTCTTTGTCGAATCGCTTCTTTTTTTTGCATTATCCATCGGGCTCTACCGTTCCGGTTATCCGGTCGGTTATATACTGGCGGGGGGTGCTGTAACTATAGTGTCCCTATTTGCCTATTTCCTGCTGAATCGCGCGTCATTTGCGAACAGATGGGCGGCCATGGAGGGCCATGCAGAGCAGCTGAAAGAACTCAATCCTTTAAAAAGAGCCGGATCAGGTTTTACCAAAGCGGCGAATGTTATTACTGACATCAGGATATCGATATTCATAACAGCGCTTTTTACGGGCATGACCGCACTCTTGTATCTCTTTCTGATCATAGCAGGGTTGACCTGGTCGGTCCTGCTGGCCGCGCTGGCCTTAAGGAGTGTTGCCTGTCAGCTTGATATAAAGAGAACAAGCAGACTTGATGCGACCGGCAACAACAGGACGGGACCAAAAAGATGAAGAATATAGTTATATGGGGTATTTCAAATTATAACTGGCTGTGGGTGAGGTTTGCCGGGAAGCTTAAGAAGGCCCACTCGGCAAGGATACACTTTGTATCCGGCAACGTGCAGATGATCGAATATTTAAAAGGCCTCGACACATCGGGTATTATAGACACCTTTACGAATATCAACCACTTCTATTTTCAATATGATAGATGCCCCGGGCCCTACAGCAAAATTATGGAAAAGGCACGTATATATGAAGAGAGGTACGGAACCTTGTATGCCGATATCCTGCAGGCCGACAGGCACCTTGGGCGCGGGTTCTTCTCCGGGGGCATCAATCACCCGAAGAGCAGGTGGGGCGGTAAAGCGGACTATATAAAGTCGGTGAATATGATAAATGAGGTAATAGAGTTCTGGGAGGGGTATTTTAACAGGATAAAACCGGACCTCATTATCGGTGTTGCCTCGGCGGTCATGGGTAAGTGCTGCTCTATCGTAGCGAGGAAACGGGGGATCCCCATACGCGCGCTGATGCAGGCAAAGTACCAATCCTACTTCAGCTGGGCTGTAGACGAATTTTACTCCATACCCGGCCTCAGGGAGAATTATGAAAAGATAGAAGGCTGCATAGAAAATGTTACACAGAAAGAACTGGACGACTTGAAACGCCTCCCGTGGGCAAGCAAGACCTTTAAGGTGTACTTTGGCTACCGGTCAAAGAAGACATTGCTTATCAAGATCCTGAGCAACTTGAAGTCGCATGTGTATCGCAGGTTAAAGGGGATCACAGAGATGGGAAGCTATCCGCTCCTGGAAGATCTAGGCTATATACTGAGAATGCACCGCGAGATGAGGAAGATGGATAAGATCGAGGTAAGGGATGCCGGGAAACTCAAAGGGCTTACTTATGTCTTCTTTCCGCTGCATACAGAACCCGAATCTTCGATCGGTATGTTAAGTCCTGAATTCAATGAGCAGCTTGCCCTCATAGAACTGGTGGCAAAGAATCTCCCGGCAGGGGTATTTCTTGTAATAAAAGAGCATCTTGCCGCTGTCGGCAGGAGGCCGGCGAACTTTTATTCTACGATAAGCCAGATACCGAATGTGATAATGGTCCACCCGAATTCATACGCCTCTGATATGGCCAGGGGCGCAGAATGCGTATGTGTTATATCCAGCACCCTGGGGTCGGAGATGGCCATACTGGGGGCCCCTGTCATTTCATTTGGACTGCATAACAATTATAATTTCCTGCCGCATGTGCATGTAGTCAAGTCGTGGATGGAGCTGAGGCCTCTTTTACGCAGACTCTGCGGTGAAGAGACCGAAGCGGCAAAAGCCAGGCGCAGAGAAGATGGTATGAGATACCTCTCTAGCCTTAAGGCTTCATCCCTGGACCTCAGTTGGAGTGATTATAGTTCAAAAAAGAGAGATCCCGCGACCGAGAGAGAAATAGAGGCATTGTATGGTGAGCTCATGAAAAGTTTGGAGCCTGTTAACAGAGAGGTCTTGAGCGTATGAAAGTGAGACTGGCCAAGGAGAAGGATAAGATGAAGTGGGATAGCTACCTTGAGGGATGCGGCTTTCATCCTCCGCTTAACTATTATGGCTGGAAGCATATACTGGAGAGGAGTTACGGACTGAAGACATTTTTCTTCATGGCGCTGGATGAGAATGAAGACATACAGGGAACACTGCCTACATATCTAATAAAAGATTTCAGGAACAACAAAAGGCTTTATTCATTGAGGTTCGGCTTAAACGGCAGCAGCAATGAGATCAAGAACAGCCTGCTTTTACACTTGAGCGATTTCTGCAGAGAAAGAGGTATACGGTCAAATTCGCTGACATCAGGATACCATAGGATCAACACAGATTTTAAGAGCGCAGTTAAGAAGACCCTTATGCTCGATCTGGGCAAAGATGAGGAGTCAACATGGCGGTCTTTCAGGGACAAGACGAGGAATATGATACGCAAAGGCGTAAAGAGCGGTCTTACAGCCGAAAAGGGATTTCATAACTTAAAGGAGTTCCATCGTATATACAGGCTCAATATGCTCTCGAAGGGAATACCCGCACATTCATTCAGGTTCTTTAAGAATATAGCCGGAGAATTAGGGGATACCTCAGAGCTCATAGTAGCCAAAAAAGACGGCCTGATAATAGCCGGCATCTTTATCCTCTTTGCCAGGGATGTGGCGATATATCCGTTCCAGGCATCTATAATGGATTACCATAAGTTCGCCCCGAATATATTCCTTATATGGGAGGCGATAAAGTCGTGCCTCGATAAGAGGATATATAAACTCGATATGGGTGAATCCACCGAAGGCGGTGACGTTTACATATTCAAGACGAATGTGGGCGGTAGGCCGCGCGACATATATTATTACACCGCACTGACCACAATGAAGAACGTATTCGACGGAGATATTGAGGACAGGCTGAGCACATCACTGGTCAGCAGAATACTCCTGAAGACGCCTTTATCGTTTCGAAAGAGGCTGGGCATATGGGCGAAAAGAAGGGAGAGGATCATCTGATGCAAGGTATCCTCAACGCTTTATTTCAGGCAAAGAAGGGCATATTTTTCGAAAGCAGGGTAAATGCCAATGAAGAAACTGCCGATGTGCGGGAATATACGTTCAAAGAAGTTCCGCGCCAGTTGTTTGAAAGCGATGAGATATTTGCGGCAAACCAGAGGGCCTGCAGGTTCAGCGGCTATTATGACCAGGGACACCGCTGCTTCGGTTTTTTTGATAATGAGGGACGCGTAGCGTCTTACCTGTGGCTATCCGTCTTCAGTGCCGATACCGAGATACCCTGGACCCTTAATATGAGATTATTATTAAAGAAGGACAATGCATATATATGGAACTGTTTTACCAAAGAAGCACACAGGCGAAAAGGGCTCTATACGAACGGCCTCAGAAAGGCACGGGCCATGATAGCCGGGGATAATAAGAAAGTATATATCTTCTGCGGCCTTGAGAACGTACATTCAAGGACAGGTATCCTATCGGCCGGATTTAAGGAGAGTTTCAGTTTTTGGGTGGCAGGCATCGGTCCTTTTCGCTTTATTAAAAAAGCCGGAAGCGCTGCAGTGAGGGCAAAGAAAGGGGCAGTCCATGATATTATCACGTCTTAAAGACCGAGCGAAGAGAATATCAATGCGTATGGCTACAAGGTCGAACTATAAGTTCATATTAAAGGACTGGAGCTCTCTGGAGGACCTGGATGCCGTTTCGAAGGTCCTGGGGACAAAACGCTTTACCTCTAACCTGGAGCCTGTAGTCATGGATGTCCCGAAGGCGAAGACGGCCCTTATCATAGCTCCGCACCCGGATGACGATCTCTTCAGTTCAGGCGGTACCATGCTTAAGCTGAAGCAGAAGGGATGCAGTTGTAAAGTGGTGTATCTGGCAACAGGCTCGAAAGAGACATACACGGACGAGGGAACATCAGTGCTGACAACGATCGTTGAGAAAATAGAGAAAGAGGCCAGGAGTGTATCGGGGCTTCTGGGAACAAAAGTGGAATTCTGGCGTTATCCCAATAGCCGCATAAAGACAGACGGAGAGGCTGCAGAGAAGATCAGAGATGTATACAAGAGCCTTAAGCCGGATGTGGTATTTCTGCCGTTTGTAGCCGATGATCACCAGGACCACAGACAGGGCGCCAGGCTTTTTTATGAGGCGTTCAAGGATCACGATGGTCCGGATTGTGAGGTCTGGGCATATCAGGTCTATTCGAACCTCCTGCCCAACGTCATCATTGATATCACGGACCAGATGGAAGAGAAGGTGAAGTTGATGGGGTTGTGGGAGACGAGGAACCTCAGCAGGGACTGGGCCCATTATATAAAGGGGCTGAATGCCTTCAACAGCCGTTTCTTAAAGACCAACGAGCCGCGCTATGCAGAGACCTTCTTCGTGGTCCCGGCCAGGGAATATATTGAATTGTGCGGGATCTATTTTAACCGTCTCGATAGGAAAAGATGAAGCAGGGAATAAGAAGGATAGTCAAGGAACTATACCGGAGGATGTTCAAGCCATTCTTAAAGAACGGCGTGAACGTCAATATAGGCGGGACAGGGCGTTTCCGTTTCGACTATATCTTCGCGTTCAGCCGCTTTGAGGAGTTCGGCTCTAAACATAACGCCGGTTTTTCTAAATGGCTCAATGCCTGTAGGGGTAAAAGAACCGTGCTTGATGTGGGCGCGCATATCGGGCTCTATTCCATCCCGGCGAGCACCGTGGTGCACAAAGAAGGTCTTATTTATGCCTTCGAGCCTTCCAGCGCGAACTGTGTGTACCTGGAGAGGCATAAGCGTTTTAACGGAATAGAGAATATAAAAGTCCTCTCGTATCTTGTCGGAGAGACAGCGTCCGATAATACAGAGTTCTATGAGGCAAAGGATGCGGATGCCATGAACTCCGTATTTGTCAGGAAGAACCGCAATAATTACAAAAAGATACTTAAAAAACAGGTGTCTCTGGATGAATTCTGTATTAAGAACCGCATAGCGCCCGAAGTGCTTAAGATAGACGTGGAAGGTGCGGAGCTTGGTGTGTTAAAAGGCGCTAAGGGCATATTTACGAAATATAAACCCGTTGTATTCTTGAGCGTACATCCGCGCACATTGTCGCTTATAGGCCAGTCAGCAGAAGATGTATTGGAACAGATAAGAAGGCTCGGTTATTCAATATATGGGGCGGACGGAAACGAAACGGATATAGACAGGCATAATGAATATATCCTCATACAAAAGGAGAAGAGATTTAATGAGATCTTTAATTAAAAAACCGTTTTCATACGTGCGTTATCACGGTCTTGCCAGGTCGCTGTATTATCTCCCGAAATTCATAAACTTTTACGGCCGCCGCGCCGCGAACCTCGGAGAGTATGCGTTAAAGAAAAAAGTGAACGACAGTTATAAGATGTTCCTCGGCCTTAAGGATGAGGGGATATCGAAAGAGCTTTACGTCTACGGCGCGAGGGAACATGACCAGGTCGCTATTGTAAGAGAGGTCCTTAAGGAAGGGATGAATGTCCTCGATATAGGCGCCAATATAGGCTATTACACGCTCCTGGAGGCGAATGTGGTGGGCCGTAGCGGCAAGGTTTTCGCCTTCGAGCCGCACCCGGATAATTTCAGGACGCTTGTGAAGAACGTCGAGGCCAATGGACTCTCTGACCGGATAGAACTTAACCCAATGGGTATCTCCGATAAGGACGGCAGGCTTAACTTTTTTGTATCTAAAAGATCGAACCAACATACGCTGAACCCCCAACGCCGCGCCGAGACAGGCAGAGATGACTCATTTAAGGATACGATAGAAATAGGGGTCAGGGATATAGCAAAGATATTGAAAGAGAAAAGGAACGTTGATTTTATAAGGATGGATATAGAAGGGCACGAGATAGAGGTCCTGAACGGCATTTTTAGGGCAGCAGGAGATATGTCCCGCCCCCTGCCTTCGGTCCTCTTCGAGACGCATTTTCGCACATATGGCTGCGCAGACCGCAATGCGGGGATAAAAGCCGCACTCGGGAAGCTCTTCGATATAGGCTATACGGCCGAAGCACTGACCTCTACCAAAGAACCGGTCAATCCGTTAAGGATCATGGGCTATAAGCCCAAGAAGGTGCTGAAGACGAACCAGACATACAAGGGTATCTACAAAGGCGTCAGCAACACTGACGCCCTGCATTGCATATGTGATATAGGCGGTATAAGGTCTGCGTTCCTGAAACACAGCGGAGAAAAATAGATGGCGATAATAACGGAAAGCCTGGTTGCCGGAGGTATCCGGACGATAAAATTGGACAAGGCGGAGCTCTTGTTAGGGGAGAACTACCCGGAAGCGAAGCATTTTCAAGAGGGCACGAAGAGCCTTGTTATCCTGGGGAGCCCTATTTACGGTGAAAGGATGGCCTATGATCTCGTTAAGGAAAGACTCTTTGGCGGTATAACGGATAATTTCATAAGAGATATAAAAGGGGCCTTTCTTTTTATCCTGCATGACAAAAAGGCGGGTCAGTTGCAAGTGATAAGTGACCGTTTTGCATCGATACCTTTCTTTTACAGGGTTGACCGAGGGCGTTTTTACGGCGCGACCAACTACAGCGATATATGGAGGGCATTTCGCGGCAGGGCAGGGTTCAGGGTCAATGAAGAGGCATTTTATGAATTCTTGTGCATGAGGCGTCTCTTCGGCAATAAGACCTACGACCGCGATACATTGTATATGGATTCGGCCTCGATACTGCACTTCTCATCGCTTTCAGGGCGGTGTAAAGTCTCAAAATACTGGCAGCCATCCTGTGCCAAGAATAACCTGTCGGCCCGGGAGAATACTGAAAGACTGGCATTCCTGATGAAGCAGTCTTTTAACAGGGTCACATCGGACGGAAAAAGATACGGGCTGCTACTGAGCGGAGGGCTCGACTCCCGCGCCGTGCTTGCCGCCTCCGATAAGCCGATGAAGT
The DNA here is from genome assembly GCA_964556455.1 of uncultured Planctomycetia bacterium. Taxonomy (GTDB): domain Bacteria; phylum Omnitrophota; class Gorgyraeia; order JABMRJ01; family JABMRJ01; genus CAZKWI01. The sequence goes on from CAZKWI010000009.1 coordinate 26,630, forward strand.
GCATTACGACCTGCGAATACAGGAATAACGAAGTCGCCGTGGCCGAAGAGCTGAGCCGCCTTAAGGGCTACGAGCATCTCTTTATAAGAAAGCCACAGACGTACTATTCGGATATAGTCGATAAGGCGGTATATGTATCAGGCGGCATGAGCATCTATGTGAATTCCCATCTTTTTAACGTGGAGAAGGCAGCAAGAGAGCACGCGGATGTCCTCCTGAGCGGTTACGGGTTCGATTTTCTCTTTAGGGGCAAATACCTGCCTCATTCTATGCCGCTCCATCTTAAGAAGCTCACATACTGGAGAAATCTTATGCCGCTCGAGCAGAGCCACCTGGATGTGGCTGAGGAGTTTATCGACAACCTCGGCTTTAGGTTGAAGACCATAGATCCCTGGAGGCTCGTAAGACACACGAAAAGAAAGGAGATGCACGACGCCCTATATCACTCCATCAATGGTATTGTCGCCCAGGCAAAGGGCATATCAGATGACCCTTATAAATGGTGGGATTACTGTTCGTTCCATAATGTCTCGCGGCACTATTCATGGCCCAATCTTCTGTGCCTGCGTTCATTTACAGAGGAGCGGACCGTGGCGCTCGATAATGATCTCTTTGATATGTTCTGGGGACTAGATGTCTCTATGTACCACAACGGGAAGATATTTAAAGACGCTGTAAAACTGCTGGATGAGAAGATCTATAATGTGAGGAATGCCAACACAAACCTTAGATTTGGTGACCCGCCCCTCCTTCAGACGGCCAAGATAGGAATTAACAAGGCCTTGAAGGAGACGCGGTTAAACAGGATATTTAAGTGGTCCATACCGCCTCCGTCCGCAAAAGAGAGGTCCTGGCCCATTGACAAGCACCTGATAAGGCAGAACGAGGCGATCAAAGGCATGGCGCAAGATCTGTGCGTTTCCGGCAGCTTGGATAGGCTTAGTTTTCTCGACATGGATACTATATCTTCATGTGTAAAAGAGCACCTGGAGGCCGGGAAGGACCACACGAACCTGATCTTGAGCCTGATAACACTGGATAGGTTTCTCAGGATATGAAGGATAATATGAACATACTGGTAGTGAGCAGTAAATTTCCGCCGGAATACGCGGGTTCCGGCCTGCGTGCCCACAGGACATATAAGCGGCTGGCCGCCAGGTGCGGGTTTAAGTACAGCATTCTTACGAGTTCTGTCAGTCGCAACAAGGTCAAGCGCTACAAGTTTGAGGACCTCAATGTATACAGGATAGCGTGTAAGCCTTTCAGGAAGATAGAATATGGTGAGCATATTAAGAACGAATCCTTTATAAAAAAGGTAAAGAGAAAATGCGCGAACGGCGCAAATTATCTATGCGAAGCCGCGCTTACGTGGGCATATCTTCTGGCCAATGGCCGAAAGTTCGATCTTATACACATATTCGGCAATAACTATGTGACAGCCGCAGTGCTTACGTACGCGAAAGTTACGAAGAAGCGCGTGATACTCGAGATATGCAATGTCTCAAAAAGATACCGTCAGTATGAGCCTCTATTCTTTAAGATGCTTTACGGCAGAGATCTCGCGCGTGGCTCAAGAGTCGTATGCATATCTGAGAGGATAAAGGACGCGTTCCGTAAGGGCGGCTATACCCAGGATGTGTGGTGCAGGCCCAATCCGGTGGATACGTCGAAATTCTTCCCGGATAAGGCCAATAAACTTGAGCATAGAAAGAGGCTCGATCTTTTTAGCAGCGAGGACAAGGTCCTTCTTAATATAGGCAAGCTCTGCCCGCTTAAGAACCAGATCTTTCTTCTGGATGTGCTTAAAAGTCTGCCGGAAGAATACAAGCTTTTTATCGGGGGGCCTGTTGTCACATCCGGCCCTGACAATAAAAGAGATACGACGTACTTAAATGAGCTTAAAGAGCGCATCAAGATCCATGGACTTAGTGCCAGGGTAAAGGTGGCGGAGGAGTTCATCGAGGACGTGGATAAGTACATGAAGGCATCAGATATCTATCTTTTGCCCAGTAAGATCGAGGCATGCGCTACGCCTGTACTGGAGGCCGCTGCGTGCGGCATGCCTGTAGTGGCGCATCGCATAGAGGGCGTAACGACCGAATGGATCCGGGAAGGTGCGGATGGCTATCTCTCCAGTCTTGATACCGAAGCATTCGCCGGAAATATAGAGAAGGCAGCACTGCTCAACGAAGACGCCCTCAGGGAGAAGAGCCAGAGGATCGCGGATACAGTATCCGTTGATCACATAGACGGCCTGTACGCCAATATGATAAAGGAACTGATATGTGCGGCATAATAGCCTGTATTTCAAGAAAGGATAAGCCGGTAGACAGGCAGGTGCTCCTGCGCGCCGGTAAGAGGATGGCCCATAGGGGGCCTGACGCCCGGGGGCTATTTATGCATAAATGGGCGGGCCTGCTCCATAACAGGCTTTCTATAATAGACCTCTCAGAAGAGGCGAACCAGCCGTTCTTCAGTGCCGACAAAAGATATGTGATCGTCTATAACGGCGAGATATATAACTATAAAGAGTTAAAGAAAGAACTTTTTGAAAAAGGCGTCAAGTTCAGGACAAATTCCGACACAGAAGTCCTGCTCAATTCCTACATAGAATACAAAGAGGACTGCCTTAATAAACTGAGGGGGATGTTCGCTTTCGTCATACTCGATCTTCATAAGAATGAGGCCTTCTTTGCGCGGGACATATTCGGCATAAAACCGCTCTATATCCATAGATCACGCGATCACATAATACTATCAAGTGAGATAAAGCCGATCTCAGAATATGTGACCCTGGAGCCCGATTATGAGACTTATTACGAGCAAATGATGTTTAAGGATGTCGCCGGGGAAAAGACATTCTTTAAGGATATATATGAACTGAAACCGGGAAATTTTTCCAGGTACAAAAGAGAGACTGACGAGATCCAGACAGAGACTTATTATGACCTGGAAGATACGTTCCGCCTAAAGCGCCGCCGTATCCGGAAGAGCGAAGATATAATTGACGAGGCGGAGGAGATACTGGCCGAGAGCATAAAGGCCCATACATTGAGTGATGTCGGTTATAATCTGCAGCTTTCAGGCGGAGTGGATTCCAGTCTTATAGCGGCTATACTGGCAAAGAAATTCAATGCCCGTAATCTGAAGAGCTTTTCAGTGTCGCTCGATGATGAGAGGTTCGATGAATCACAGTACCAGGATATGGTCGCAAAAGAGTTCGGCATAGAGAACTTGAGGATGGAGATAACAAACAAGGTCTTTACAGAAAACCTTGAGAAAGCGACGGCCTTCCTTGAAAAACCGCTTTTTCATATGGGCAGTGTGTGTCTCTTCCATCTTACAAGACAGTCTGTGCTTAATTCCAAGGTCATTCTCACGGGCGAGGGCGCCGACGAGACATTCGGCGGCTACGACAGGTACAATGTCCCTGTAAGGCAGCGCCTGGCAATGGCGGCGCATAACACGGGGATTCATCACATTCTCGCACCATTCAGGAATATGTCAGGCCCGCTGGAAGAGAAGTATCTGAGGATAAAGCATAATGCATACCTGGAGTACGGTTCCTCGCACGCGTGGTATCCGCTCGAGAGGATCATGGAAAAGAGTATTGCTGTTAAAACGGACATATCCGGCAGGGAGTCATTATTGAGAGGGCGTTTCAATAAAGGGCTGCGCGGCAACCTGCTTTATTATAACCAGCGCACCCACTTAAATACCCTGCTCGACAGACAGGACAGAATGTCCATGGCAAACTCCGTGGAGGCGCGTGTTCCGTACACCGACATAAAGGTATATGAATTCGCGAATTCACTTCCGGAAGATGTGAAATTCCAGAATAGGGAGCCTAAATTTATCCTTAAGAAGGTAGCGGAGAGGTACCTGCCTGCGGAGCTTATTTACAGGAGAAAGAACGGTCTGGGGCTCCCGCTGGATAGATGGCTGCAGGATAGAAGGTATCTTGGGCGGTATCTGGATGTCCTGACCGATGATACGGCTCGCAGGCGTAATATATACAATATGAGTGCGATGGAGAATATGGTCAGGCAGCAGAAGAATGGCACAAGAGAGAACGCCAAGAGGCTGACGAGCCTTATCGCTTTTGAATTATGGCACAGGATCTTCTTCGATAAAGGAAAGACTCTATGAAATACGGCGACTATGAGATAAAGCCATACCATAGCAAATTTATACCACAGATAGCCAATCTGGAGAGGCATCTATGGGGAAGGGATATACCCAGGAACATAGCCTATTTCAGATGGAAGTACGAAGAGAACCCCTTTACGAAAGACCCTGTAGGAACGATGGCGCTCTATAAAGGAAGAGTGGTCGGTTTCAGGGGGTGTTTTGTTACCCGGTGGGCGGTAAAGAAGGGGGGCGACACTGTCAATATCCTGTCTCCCGCGGATATATGCGTGCATCCGGACCACAGGAGGAAAGGGCTCTTTGCGATGATGACAGAGACGATAATAGACAGATATCAGGAGAGCCGGTACGCCGCGTTCGTGAATTTAAGCTCGAACAGGCTTTCCGTGCCTGGCTATCTCAAAATGGGATGGAAGCCGCTTGCCGAAAAAAGGCTCCTGCGAAGGTATAGCCTGAACGGATATATAAACTCCCTCTTCTGGGGGAGTCACTGTCGGAAGATACGATAATATCGAGGTTACTAATCTTCCCAAGGCAAAAGAGATGGATCGCATCAGCAATCATTGCAGACTCTCGAGAAAAGAGACCCTGGGGCTTTTTAAGGACCATGATTTTTTCAAGTGGAGGTTCTGCAATAACCGCCGCAGGTACATCTTTTACTACTACCGGGAAAAGGATGTCATAACGGGATATGCGGTCGTAAGGGCATCGAGCAACAATGAGAGCGGCCATATCGTCGATTATTGTGAAATGGAACCCGGGGCAATAGAGGAGATACTGAAATTTATCGTAAAACGCCGGCAGTTTGACGTACTTACTATCTGGGATATAAACATGGATGAAAAGATGTCGGATATACTGATGGCGCAGCGTTTCGGTGTGAATTGGCCGAACACGAAACTGATACAGCACTCGGAAGCGCAGCCGCCGATATTGATAAGGCCGCTTAAAAAAGAGTACACCCGAGACGACTGGTTCATCCGTAGTATGGACATAAGAAACGTTAATAACTGGGAGATAAGCGAGATATGTTCGGACGCTTGTTGATGAGGACAGCGCCGGCATATATTGTCTCCGCTTGCCGCTCGCAAAAGGAACGCGCCTTTTGCTCGCTGTGGTTGAAATCGCGCACGTATGCTAAAAAGCTTATGATCTATATGGCGCGAAAGAGGAGTGCGCGATTTCAAACAGTCGCTCCGACAACATATGCCGGCGCTGTCCGAATAGCGTATCGAACATATTGGTGCGAGAGATGAAAAGAATAAACATATTGACGGTGAATAATAATCCGAATTCGCTGAGCTTCGTCTATCCGCTCCTAGTGAATAGAAAAAGGCTCAGGGGAAAAGGCGTGGATATAAAGTTCTTCTACGCACTCACGGATGAGTTCTATGACTGTGACTGCGTATTTATAGACAACAAGTTCTTTACACCGTACTGGCACAGGGTGGGAGAGGGGTTCCAGCACCTGCAGACAGAAGAAGAAGAGGGCATTTTCGCGGCCTTAAAGAGGGCCAAGGGGACTTGCGGCGCAGTGCTGTGGTTCGACAACTCGGACTCGAGCGGTACACCGCAGTTCGAGGTGCTCGGATATGTAGATGGCTATTACAAGAACCAGGCGCTGAAAGATAGAGCTCTTTACCAAAAAGCCTTTTACAGGGACAGGATATTCTTCGATTACTATCACAGGAAGTTCGGCATTACCGATGACTATGCCACGGCACGTGAATATATACCCGAGGCCGAGCATTTGGACAAGATACATGTATCATGGAATCCAGCTTTGAATAACCACGGGTTATTCTGGAGTGATTATAGCAAGCCCGGAAAGCTGAAGGCGCGCATGAGAAGGTTCCTTCCGGTGGATTTTAAATACACGGCTGAGTTTATCAAGGTCGATAAGCCCAGGGGCGTAGATATTGCGGCGAGGATGGGATTGAGCCACCACAGGCAGGTCGTAAAACGGCACAGGGAGCTCGCCGCCGACGCGATAAAGAAGTTCAATGTAAATACGGGATTCGTGAACCATAGCTTGTATTACAAGGAGCTTGCCTGTTCCATGCTTTCAGTAAGCCCGTTCGGGCTGGGCGAGATAACATACAGAGATTTTGAGTCCATAATATGCGGCGCACTCTTGATAAAGCCGGATATGGGCCATATCGAGACATGGCCGGACCTGTACACAGAAGATGAGACTTATGTGAAATGCTCGTGGGATTTTTCAGACCTTGCTGAAAGGATAGAAGGGCTTCTGGCCGCCCCGGAAAAGGCAAAAAGGACCGCAAAAGAGGCACAGAGAAATTACAGCTACTATCTCAGCGAAGCAGGCAGAGAGGATTTCTGCGATAGGGTGTTAGGGATCATAGAAAGACACAAAAATTAAGGAGAAGATAGATGCGGCATTTGATCGAATATTTTATAAGGTTTAAACAGTTTGTTGGGCGAAGGGTATACCTCCTGCTCGTGCTTATCATGGCGGTGGGCCTTACCGAGGGAATAGGAGTCACTCTATTTTTACCGATACTCCAGAACGGTTTCGGAGATGATAAGTTATCGCGCATAATAAAGTTCGGCTTCGATATCTTCCGCGTAGAATACTCCTTTGTGCTCATCCTCGTCTTTATACTGATCTTCTTTGCCTTGAGGGCGGCCGCACTTCTGACATACACGCGCTATTTTGGAAAGGTCTCCGCCAACCTGGTGGTCAGGCTGAGGAGGGAGGTATTTGACAAGGTATTCAACACTGATTATCTCTATGTACTGAAAAAAGAGGTCGGTTTTATAAATAACGCTATAATGAGAGAGATAGAGATGGTCGTCGACGCCTTCAGGACCTTCTCCTACGTCCTTAATTATGTCTTATATGGCTTCGTTTATCTTGTGCTGGCGGCTCTTTTAAACTTCAAGGCGGCGGCGGTCATAGCCGGTTTAGGCCCTCTTGTGATGTTTGTTACAAGAAGGCTCAATTTTCTTACCAATAAGATCTCGATAGAGACAAGCGCCTCACACGGCAGATTCCACTCGGTGCTCATACAGGCACTGAGCAAGCTTAAGTACCTTAAGGCTACCATGACGAACCTTCGGGTCTATAAAGTGATCAATGACGAAAACTCACGGCTCGGAAAACTCAGGTATAAACTGAATTTTCTCCAGGCCCTGTCAAAGAACATAGTCGAACCGTTAGTTGTGCTGGTAGTGGTGGGGCTGTTCTTCCACCATGTTGTTATATTGAACAGGAATGTCAACGAGGTGGTCTTTCTTGTGTTCCTGTTCCTGCAGGTTTCACGGCAGTTTTTGAACGCACAGATGAGCTATAGAAAATTCCTGGCGTCAATGGGCAGCATAAAGACGTTCAAGGGGCTCCTGGAAGAGCTGGACGGCCATAAAGAGGATATTAACCCTGAAGGCAAGCTGCCTGATTTCAGCAGGGAGATATTGTTTAAAGATGTCACAATGGTATTTCCGAACGGCAAAGCCGGGCTGGATAAGGTCAATTTAGAGATAAAGCCGAAAACGACCGTAGCGTTTGTGGGGCATTCGGGTTCAGGTAAATCTACAATAGCGAATATGATCACGGCGATCCTGAAGCCGACATCGGGTGAGATCCTTTTCGGCGGAGTAAGTTATAAGGATATAAACTTGAAGAGCCTGAGAGAGAATATCGGCTATGTTACGCAGGAGGACATAATCTTCAACGCCAATATCAGGGAGAATATATCCCTGTGGGAGACGAATGTAGATAACGAGAGGCTGAAGGCGGTAATAGAGATGGCGAGAATAAAAGATTTTGTGGAGAGCATTCCCCAGAAGGAAAACGCACCTCTCGGTGACAACGGGCTTGATATATCCGGCGGACAGAGACAGAGGATAACGATAGCCCGCGAGCTGTACAAGGACACGAAGTTACTGATACTCGATGAAGCGACCAGTTCCCTGGACAGTAAATCCGAGAAGAGGATCTACGAGAAACTCAAGGCCCTCAGGGGGACGAAGACCATGGTCGTTATAGCGCACAGGCTCTCTACCATAAAGAACGCGGATTATGTATATGTGCTGGATGACGGGCGCGTTGTCGAGGAAGGAAGGTATGATGACCTTATTCGCAGGAGGGGCGAGTTCAAGAGAATGGTGGATGACCAGAAGCTGATAGAGCATGATGAGGTGAAGGTTTGATATGTGCGGGATAGTGGCGTGTATCTCAAGAAAAGCAAAGCCGGTCGACAAAGACAGGCTTATCCGGGCAGGCAAACGGATGTCCCATAGGGGCCCGGATGACCGCGGGGTCTTTATGAGCGGCTGGATAGGAATGGCCCATAACCGCCTTTCGATAATCGACCTCTCCAAAGAGGCGGGCCAGCCCATGTTCAGCCGGGACGGAAGGTATGTCATTGTATATAACGGTGAGGTCTATTTGCGAGAACAGTTGGAATCTATTGCAAATCA
>CAZKWI010000010.1:0-34924 GCA_964556455.1 uncultured Planctomycetia bacterium
CTCAACCTGACAAATCTAACCAGGTTAGATACTCATTATCCAGCCTCTTGTCATTAGACTATTCTACCCCTGTTAGAATGTCATCCTTAGGTATCCCATAGCTTATATCGTCGTAAGGATGCAGAGATTCTATGACTGTTTGAAATTCCCCAGTCAGTAGATCCGCGATCTTGATCGGAGGCATAAGCTTACGGCCCCAAAAAGGACTATCAACTATTGTTTTCGTAGCCCGACCTTTTGTTGGAAATCCCCTGTATAATATTTCATTTTCTCCACTAAAAGCAAAGGCCGATTGTGTGTGGATTCGTCCTGGCCAATTGACTTCTGTGGCAGTTTTGTTTTGTACATCAATAAGACGGCATTTTCCAAGTATATCGTTAAGTAAAATTGCTGAACCATCAAAAGATACGACTGGTCTATAGCCTATATGAAAGAATTCGTGCGTTTGTGTCGACAGGTCGTAAATAAAGGCTGCATCTATCAACGGCCAAGTATATCTGTAGTGATCTGCATAAAGCTTCTGCACTGATTCAGAATAAACGCTAAATTCCGGTATTTTATTGCAGTCTACTCTCTTCACATATGCCAGTCTCAACCCATCTGGAAACCAAGAGGCTGAGCTGTAACCGCTGGCAGAAAATCTCGTAACCAAAGACTTATCATTAATATTCCATAATTCCAGAATTCCACCTTTCCGATCGTAGTGATCCGTATCTTTAATAAAGGCTATATGTCCCCCTTTCGGAGATAAAATGAGGGTGTGGCCATAATCAAGTCCGGACAATCGATTTCGTTCTTTTGAAAAATCTTCTGAAAAAATAACATCATGCTTTTTACCGTCCAGCGTAGTCATCAAAATGTCATATTTTTTTTGATTTTCCTTGGTTATCGTATAAAAAATGCGCCCCTCCTCATCGGGTCCAGTGATTTGATCAATATGGTAATAGCCTCTTGTTGAAACCGGAGTTGTGAGCATTTTCTCTTTAGCATTAGGAAGTGATATGATCTTGATCGAAGGGGGAATGCCTGCCTGGGCATTCACTGCATGAATCAGATAGCCTTGGCTTTGGCTGATGAGATGTGCAGCCTCCGGTCCGCTGACGGTCATGGAAAGCGGAGCAGACGTATTCCGTATCCCCCAAAATGCAATGAACGCAATCCACAGCGAAACAACGATGATCGAGAAATTCCGCATCCATTTTTTTCCGGAAGAGAAAATTCCGTATAAAATCATAATTGGAGGCACTAGAAAAATGCTAATCGACCAAAGTAGACGATAAAGCAATGATCTCCCTCGCCTGGCGAAGCAATGGATAATCATGCCTATCCACCCACTGATTGAAGCCAGAAGCAAGACTAGAAATATCGCAACAATTGTGTTTTCAACAAACTCCATCTACGATTGCTCCCCCTCAAGCGGCATGCCGTATCCGGACATGATAAAACATAAAATAACCCCAAATAACACGGACTTAGTAATATTTTGCGATATATCGCCCTTCTTATACATCTATGCTTACTTACGTACGGTTCCCCATCTGATTTCGTATCTTATTATACGCTTTACACTTACGAATAGCTATATATGTCTCTCAAGGCATGTAAAATCCGCATGTAATAAGCTAACCAACGGTCATCCGAAAGTGCGGATAAAAATCTTTTTCTTATCTTGTCTCATTTTACTGCCCTTACAATATCACACGGCTATTTTTCCGCAACAACAAGCATTTCAAAATCTTCCGTGGTTAGTTTATCATTCCTTGAAAAGGCTCCCAGTTTCGCACCAAAGATATCGATCTTCTTATACCCAAGAGTCTTCAAAAGCCAGGCTATTTCACTGGGCACATAATAACGCTCATTGCATTTGAGTTCTTTTTTATTGCCCGAGTCGTCTTCAAAAACAGTGGTATTATGATCGCGGAATGTCATCAGATCAAATGAACACCCTTTACACTCGGCGTTTCCTTCTTTAGCTGCTGACTCATAGAATTCTTTGACTGAATGAAAAAGCGGAAATAATCCATTTAATGTTGTAAATATAAGTTTTCCTTTATCTTTTAATACCTTTGTAGCATTCTTAAGTATCTCGAAATTCATCTCGTCCGTTTCCATCAGAGAAAATCCTCCTTCGCAGAGCATTATCGCCAGATCAAATTCGCCTTCGTAGGGAAGCTTTCTCGCATCATGTCTCTGAAAGTCAATTTCTAGGCCTTGCGCCTTTGCTTTTTCCCTCGCCCTCTTTAACTGTGACTCCGATAGATCGATCCCCGTAATTTGATAACCTCTTTTTCCCAGCTCAATAGAATGACGTCCGGTGCCGCAGCCGATATCAATGATCTTCAAGGATTTACCGCGATTCATCTCCTGCTCAATGAAATCGCATTCCCCAAGCGTGCCCTGGACAAAACATTCTTTATCATATTTCCGCGCGTAATTCTCAAATAATGATTCATACCATTGCTTCATTTTACCACCCATTTGCTCAATTTAAAATTCTCACTTACGTTCGGTCCTCAGTGTTTTACTCCAAATATGAATCGATCCTTCGTTTCCAGCCTAGTAACCATCTTTCTTCATTGCGTCCTTGGGGTGAGTTGGCGACGCGTCTTTCAAGAACCCTCTTTGCCGTTTCTGCGAATTCCTCTATTGTTTCGGCGTCGCCATCTTCTTCTTTCATTTCAGATAGAACTTGGGATAGTCCCCAGCCTTCGCCATTGTATCTTTCCGAGTCGAGAATACCCAGGCCCTTAAAATTTACATAATCGATCAGGGCATAAAACCCTCCGGGCACAGAGGCTATGCGATTGAAGTGTTCTTTTATCTTTGGGCGCTCATCTGCCGGCGCATTCTTTAACATTAAGGGCAAGGCGGGCTTTAAGCGTTCCACCATAAATTCGGCCTGCAGGGGTTTTGTCGCTATCAGGAATTCCCTCAACTCTATCAGCCTGTCGTCTTTCCGGCTGCCCAGAAAATCCTCACGGGAATCCCAGGGGCAAGGCACGAACGATTTCGTACCCAGCCAATCAGGCACTTCTTCGCCGGATGCCTTGGCAAAACCGAGGTAATCTCTAAAACTCTCGTCGAAAGGGCCTTCCTGATCTTCCGGGTACCAGATAAAATGGCCTATGCCGAGTGATAAGAAATCCTCACCTTCGTTCCATTGTAAAAGATATTCGTCCATAGAGGAGCATTCGTTCTCGAATATCCTCTCTGCTATCTTCATGGTTTCCTCGGGAGATAGTGATATCCCCTGTAAATATGCCCTTTGGCAAAAACAATGTAATAATACCAGCACTCCTAAAAGCGCGCTTGAGAGAAGATATATTCTTTTTTTATGCATTACATTCTGCTCCGCGGTATGCTGTCCCGCTTTAAGCAATCATCCAGCTTGAAATAGACGCTGTCGTCCTGGAGTATGTTTATCTTTTCTATGGGTATCTTAAGACCTTCCAGAACGGCTTTTATCCTGTATACGAGTTCTATGCGGCTCTTATTCGTATTCTTTTTATCGGTGGTGTACCAGTTCGAAAAATGGTTCTCCGGGAGGACGATGCCGAAATCATCCGGCTTGCGCTCCAGGGCACAGCGCGGGGCCACATAGCAGGTGGAGAGGTTCAATACCTTATCGATCATCTTGCGGTTTTGGGTCAAGAAATCGATCGTCTGGTTAACATCATCCTCTGTCTCTCCAGGAAATCCGAGCAAAAGATTGATAAATACACCTATGCCGGACTCTTTACATGATCCCAGTACCCGGGCGGCCTCTTCTGCGTTGAATCCTTTGTTCATCCTGCGTAATACATTATTCGAAAAAGATTCCATTCCGAAAACAAGGTTCCGGCATCCTGCTCTCCTCGCCATATCAAAGAGCTCTCTGTCCATGCCGGGTCTTACAATGATATTCGACGACCAGTTTATCTCCATGCGGCGACAGATAATCTCTTCCAGAAAGAGCTTAAATGCACCCGGATGCCCATTTATGGCCTGATCGTGGAACGAGAATGTATTAATGCCGTAGGTCTCGATATAATACTGCAGGGCATCAGCAGTCTTAATATGGTCTCCCGCGGAAAAGGGCCTGTAATAACTCTGATCGTTGCAGAAGGCGCAATTTCTTACACAGCCACGTGTGAATATGGCCGGCAGCGAGGAACCCGGATATTCTCCCACCCTGAAATCCTTGAATAATGGGGCCGCCAGGTCCTTATGCGGCGGGTAGATCCTGGGATTGAACGCCGATTCCTGGCTCTTTCCCGCCAGGATCACTCCCTCAATATCATCCAGGCGGCCGCCCTTTGTAATGCCATAAAGGAAGTTATTCGCTATGGCCTCGCCGTCCCCTACGATGAAATAATCCAGGGCATCGGCCGGGATATGGTCCCGGTCGGGCTTTAGGAAACATTCCGGGCCGCCGAATATTATTACCATCCTGTCATTCAGTCTTTTGATCCGGCGTGCGAGCTCTACCGATATCGGGAGGTTATTCTGGTTTACTGAGAATCCCACCATGGGTACGCCTGAGCCGGCTATATCCCGGGCAGCCGCGGAGATATCCTCATCAAAAAGCCTCGGCATTGAAATATCATACGAGCTCGCCGCATGCCAGCGGTCCCGTTTATCCTGGTTCGAGAGATAGAATTCCAGGTTCAGGTCCCTGACCGAGACATGCCATCCGGATGCCGAAAGGTTCTCTGCTATGTATGCCAAGCCGAGCGGCGGCTCTTTTACGTCGAACATAGGACAGAAGACGAGTATTATGTCGTATTTTTTTGACTGCGATCTTTCCATTGATTTACAGTGTCTTTTACTTGCTGTGACAGCACTTTTACTTTTGCGATAAACTTTCTTGTTTCATAAATAAGCCGTGGTATGAATTTCTGCTTATCTGCTCTTCTTATGCGGGTCTCGAAAAGCTCGGTATCGATCTCGTTGAGGGCCTCCCCGTATGTTAGCCCCTGCGGTGTCTCATCTTCCAGGCCGCCGCGTGTAATGATAAGGGCCTCATTATTATAAACATCGAACATATGCCACTGCTCGCCTATCTTGACGAATGAGAGCACAAGATAGCGCGATATTCTCGGCGAGGCAAAAAAGGCCTCATGCCCCGAATAACTGGCCAGAGTGGTAAAGACATCCGCCATCTGGTCGGCAACGCCGTATCTTCTTATGATGATATCCCATATGTGGTCGTCTACTATCGGAAAATCTTCGGGCTGGCGCTTGATATTATTTATGGTCCAGGAATATGCGGCCATCACCTTTTCCTTGTCGCCTGATATGCCTTTTGTTATATCCCGGGAAAGCGCCCTGTACTGGTAGTCCCTGTAAAAGAAACCGCAATACTTGGCGTAGAGCGGGATCTTCTTGGTCGTGACCTTGAAATTGATCCCCTGCTTCGTATTCAGGGGTATATACAGGATACCGCCGATGAGAGCACATACTACTATAAATGCCATTAGCTTTTTTATTAATCTCATCTTTACCTCATAATAATCCAGTGAAAAAACCTTTTACACAGGAATTTGAAGTGCCTAAAAGACATCACCTCTGAAATATTCTTCCAGAAGATCCTCGGTCTCATATAGAACTTAAAAAATGCCCGGCGCTGGAAGTCCTTCAGCTCCTTTCTTGTAATGCCCTCCGGCGTGAATGCTGCGTTCATGAAATAGAAATTGTCCCAGTCGGCCTTATCCAGGCTGCCTTTTTGGCTTAATTCATTGTAACTCCGGCTGCCCGGAAAAGGGAGGTAAGTGAAGTAGTTAGCCCTTATAAGATCGAGCTCCAGGGAAAGATCTATCGTCTTTTTGATATCTTCCTTGGTCTCGCCCGGGAAGCCTACTATGAAAAAACCCGCCACGTCTATGCCGGCGGAACGTATAAGTTTTACGCTGTTGCGGCATTTTTCTACGGTAGTGGACTTCTTCATAAGCTTTAAGACCCTGTTCGAGCCGGACTCTATGCCCAATGATATCAGATACAGCCCGCTCGCCTTCATGAGGCCGAGCAGTTCCTCGTCCAGGGAATCGACACGCACACCGTTCGGCGTAGACCAGCTGATATCCAGCTTCATCTCCAGAAGCCCTCTTATGAGGCGCTTCGCGAAATCTTTATCAAAAGTGAAATTGTCGTCTACGATATGGAATTCCCTTATCCCCCTCTCATCATGGAGGTACTTCATCTGTTTCAGGACAAAATCTACGCTGTGCTTTCTTATTCTCCTGCCGCCTATTATATTACCTGTACAGAAAGTGCAGGCAAAAGGACACCCGCGCGTGATCATGACAGGGGCTATGGGGAACTTCTTAAAGAACGCGCCATGTTGTGACTCCGGGTACTCTTCGGGCCGTATAAGGTCCCACGCAGGCATCCCGAGGCTGTCCAGGTCCTCCACAAAGACCTGGAGGTTCTGCTTGATATCGCCGTCCTGGCGCCAGGCCAGACCGGGTATATCACTGTAATCGACAGGGGCATTCTTTGTTAACTTGTCGAGCAAGCGCGGAAATCCCTTCTCAGCTTCTCCGACAAAAAGAAAATCAAGGGAATCCTTAAAATATTCAAAGCTCTCTTTTGGCACCGCCGAAGGGTGCGGCCCGCCGATCACGGTCTTTATGTCAGGACTGATCTTCCTGCAGCCTTCCAGGGCCTCTTTGACAAACTTCAGATCGAATGTATAACACTGAAACCCTACGATGTCGGGTCTCGTTCGATTTATTTCCTCAAGCAGGCCGTCCAGTTTTACATCGTCTTTTATGCAATCGAGTATATGGGCTTCGTGCCCGCCAGTCTTTGCGGCTGACGCAAGATAGCCCAGCCCCAGTGACGGCTGTATGTGGTCGCTCAGATTATACGGTTTTACGAGTAATGTCTTCAAGTGGTAAAGGTGTCTCCTTTTTTGAGCAGTGCATGATGATGTGCGAATACGGTACCCTAAAGAGGTCGCCAGATATGTTCTTTTCTACGCCCGGAAATACCGACCTTGCAATTTTGTCGTATGCCTCCGGCGTCCTCACATTCTTGCCCCTGTCTTTTGAGATGATGAATTTTGCAATTACATTCTGTTTTTCAAGAAAGACCGCGTCCAATGTAACCAGCCTCCCCTTTTCAGCCAGGACTTCCCTGGCTATCAAAAATACCTTCCTTGCCGCGTCGTCCTCTAAATGGTGAAGCAGTCCTATAGCTAGCGCTATATCAAAACCTCCCGAACGGCCGCGGCGATCATCCATGAATCGACCGACGTCCGCGCACTCGAAAGAGGCCCTGGTCCCATATACAGACCTGGCATGTTCGATATACTTCTCATCAGGATCCACCCCGGTATACTCGATATCTTCCGGCAGATAGTTCAGTATATCGGCTGTACCACAGCCTATATCTATTATCCTTGCGCCGGGAAACGGCCTTATGTGATCCCTGACCAGCCTCTGCCTCAATCTACGCGCACCAGCCAGATTCAGAAAGGCATCATAGATACGGGGCTCGCGCAGGAGCCCGTATATCCTGCCGGCGGTGTTTGACATAGCCTGTCTTCTCCTGTTAACTGCCTACCTTTAAGGACCGGTCAAATGCCTCTATCGAGGCGGCAACCTTACCCGTAATGTATGATATATTGCTTTCGGTCAGCCCTATCCACAGCGGCAGCCGTACGATACGGTCACTCGCCTGGGCGGTCACCTTCATGGTGCCTGAGACACGGCCGTATCTCTTGCCCGCGGATGATGTATTTAGCGGGGCATAATGAAAGACCGCGCCTATCCCGGCGTCTTTGAGAAACGATATCAGGAAATCACGCATATTTTTATCGGCTAAAAGGAGATAATACATATGGGCATTATGCGTACATTCTTTCGGGATAAAAGGCCCCCTTGCATCAGCCAGCCCCATATCATTGAACCGGTCGCTGTACATCTTCCATATAAGACGCCTCGCCTCTATGATCTTTTCGGCTCCCTCAAGCTGCGCGTACAGGAAGGCCGCTATCAGTTCACTCGGTAGATATGAAGAGCCTATATCCTGCCATGTATATTTGTCTACCAGAGAGTTGAAAAAATTCTTTCTGTCCGTTCCCTTCTCCCTCACTACCTCAGCCCGTTCGGTAAAGCAGGTATCGTTTAAGATAAGGGCCCCTCCTTCACCGGAAATGATATTCTTCGTCTCATGAAAGCTGAATACCGCCATATGGCCTATACTGCCGAGGGCGCGGCCTTTATACATGGATGAGAAGGCACAGGCGGCATCTTCTATTACAAGCAGTTTATGTCGTGCCGCGATATCCATGATAGTATCCATCTCGCATGCAACTCCGCCATAATGGACCGCAACTATCGCTTTGGTTCTAGCCGTTACAGCCTCTTCTATCTTCGTTTCGTCTATATTCAGGGTATCGGGACGGATATCGACAAATACCGGTACACCTCCCCGGAGCACAAAAGCGTTCGCCGTAGAAACGAACGTATATGACGGCATTATTACTTCATCGCCGGGTGAGATATCTGCCAGTATCGCGGCCATCTCCAGCGCAGCGGTCCCTGAGTGCGCCAGCAGGGCCTTCCTGCACCCTATGCGCTCCTCGATCCATCTTTCGCATTTTGCGGTAAATGGGCCGCCTCCTGAAAGGTGGCCGTTCGCGTGCGCCTGGCTTATATACTCCAGTTCCTTTCCGGTCATGTATGGTCTATTAAATGGTATGTTCATATCCTGTTATAATCCTTTCTTGCTACTGCAAGAAGCGATCCTCCAAATGAAAAACGCACATTATGCGTGATAAGAAACCTCTCAAAACCCTGCACCCTTTCCAAAAGATAATTCAGCACTTTGCCCAGTTTGAGCTCTGATATCATCCCGTCGTCTTTGCAGGATCTTTTCTTCGTCAGCCGCAAAGCGGCCATAAGAGGAAATAGGAGCGATACGAACGAGCCCATATAGAGCACCTTAAACCCTGCGCGTTCGAGCTTATCCCTCAGCTCTTTTGCGTCGTATCTACGCACATGGTGGGCAAGTGCGTCAGCCCTGCTCCAGATAAAATTGTGCTGCGGCACGCTCAGTATCAATCCGCCCTTCCTGCGCAGCGCCCTGTGTGCCTCCGCCAGGACCTGCTCATCCTCGGCAACATGCTCTAGAAAATCAAAAGCGCCTATTGTATCAAATTCTTCGTAATAAGGGATCCTCTTGCAATCTAACTGAAAGAGTTCGGCTTTGGTATCAAGTCGTCTCTTCGCATAGTCCAGTCCGGCCATGCATACATCCCCGCCATAAAGCGCGACTGAAGGGAACTGATCGGCTATGTATGACAGGACAAAACCTGTGCCGCATCCAAGCTCTAAAAAGTTGCTGGCTGTTGGAAAATATCTTTTTAACGCCCATGTTATCAGCTTGTTGCGCGAACGGAACCAGAAATTATGCGGCTCTATCGCCGCTATTTCTCTATAAAAACCGGGGTCATAATAGGCGTTCTTTTCAGCCAGTTCCGGATCAAAGGCCCTGTGACCCCCGAGCGGCTTCGGCTCAAAGCTGCACGACGGACATCTCCAGTCGGATGTATCGAATCTCTCTTCGCAAGCCACGCATACTTTCATCGTTACCCCTTATTAAACCTATGGTATACTTCGAGTTCGTTCCTGTACCTGAACCCAAGTGAATCATGAAGCTTGCGTATCGGCAGATTATGTACCGACAGAGAACTTATGAGCTCCATGTGGTCTTTAAACAGTCTGCTGCAGGCAGCGCTCCATAAATATTTAGCCAGTCCCTTATTCCTGAATCTCTCACCTATGGCACTTATATTTATTCTGTTCTCTGAATAGCCGAAATACCCCGCGAGCTCGCCTTCAAAGATAAGCGCCAATATCTTTCCTGCCTCGCAAAGCTCCCTGACCCAAAGGTCATATCTCAGGTCTGCGGTGTCCTTACCTATATTACGGTCCCGGTGGAACCTCCCGTAGAAAGCGCCGCGTGAAAGGGATACAAGATCCTCGCCATTCACATCACCGGATATAGATGCAGAACCGTTCTCAAAATAGATGAATTCCTCACGAAGGCAGTACGGCTCTATAAGGGTGTCGCAATAATAGAACCCGTTGGCGCCCAAGATCTTTTTGGACTCATCATCAGATATGCTGACTTTGGCCGTAAAATGGCCCTGCGTCTTTCCGACCCTGTTCATGACATCCTTGGAGACATGTATAAGCCGGTAGGTGTCCATGCCCAATGCCTTCGAATCCCAGGTCGGGGTTATGCCTTGTGGGTTCTTATCCATTATCCGTATGCTCTTTTATTATATACAACGGCCTCTTCTTTGTTTCGTCGAATATCTTACCTATATATATCCCTATGATCCCCAACAAAGCGATAATGACCCCTCCTATCAGGTAGAGTGAGGCAAAGATACTGCTCCACCCCATGACCGGTGACCCATAGATCATATAACGCACTATAATATACCCGGCCATCAGCGTCGCTGATAATGACATTACAAATCCCAGCTTGACCGCGAATCGCAGCGGTTTATCCGAATGCGCTATGATCATATCCGAAGCCAGCTTAAAGAGCTTCTTTAGAGTATATGAGCTCTTCCCGCTATGGCGCTTGTTATGTTCGGTCTCGATATATGCCGTAGGCAGGCCTGTCCAGCTAACGAGCCCCCCGACAAACCTGGGGTTTTCGCGCATATCACGCAGGTTATTGACCGTCCTTCTTGAGATGATCTGGAAGTTGCCTGCTTGGTTGTCATAATCGAGCCCCGTGAAATAATTGAAGATCTTAAAATAGAGATATGAGACAGCCCTTTTTACTATATTGTCTTTCCGCTTTTTGCGCTTTGCCAGCACTACATCATATCCCTGGCGGGCCTTTTCATAGAGCCTGGGGATCTCCCCGGGCGAGTCTTGCATGTCGGCATCCATTACGACCACCCAGTCACTGTCACAATGGTCAAGTCCCGCTGTGATAGCATAGTGCTGGCCGAAATTGCGGCTGAGTTGTATCCCTTTGAGTTTGTTATTCTGCTTGGAAAGGTCCTTTATGATCTCCCATGATCTATCTCCGCCGGAATCTTCAACCATGATGATATTGTAGTCATCTGTAACAGACTGAAGGCTGTCTTTCAGGGAACTGAACAATTGCGACAATGTGCTTTCATTCTTATAAACCGGTATGACCACGGACATGTGTGACATTATGTTATCCTCCTGATTGAATTACCTGACATCTTGGCCGCCCTTTCTGCCAGCCCCTTTGCGCCGACAGCTGAAAATATCATCATTATAGGCTCCACGATCCACCTGTGTCTTCCGTCCACATAATAGAGCGCCTGGAATAACGATACCGCCACAAGGAACATTAGGAGCAACCTGGCATTTTTGCGTATATTCTTTGCCTTGCCAAATAAGAGAAGCGCAGATCCGGCAACGGCAAGCATGAGCATTATGGAATAATAAAGCTTGTATAACAAAATATAACTGCGCGGGTAAGAAAACCCCACGACAGGCGAAAACCACCAGAAATAATATATCTTTTTTAGAAAAAGCCCTGCGGATCGCCCCGGGTGATCCAACACGAATTCCGTGCTCTTTCTCTTAAAGAGGGCGCGTTTTTCCAGCTCATCCAGTCTCAATAACTGGCTGTATAATCTCCTGTCGCTCTTTAAGACCGAAGTCCCGTCATTCATATGCGGCGTGCCGGTTGAGTTCGGGTTGTTCCCCAGCCAGAATACCACTGTATCGCATGAAGAGCTGAAAATAAGCTCGTTATGCACAATGTAATTTCTCAGTGTCCACACAGAAGGCAGTACAAAAACAGTAACGGCAAGCACCGCGATAACGAGCTTCTTTTTTGCCAATGCCTTATCCCGCCACAGCCATATGGCCGATACCGGCAAGAATACCAGGATAGACGGCCTGGAAAGAGTGGCAAGGCCGAAGATCATACCGGAGACAAGCCCTCTCTTTAAAGATGGCTTCTCGCGCACCCTCAAGACAGACACTACCACCAGTAAAAAGAGCAGTACATCCAGGTTCAACGCGTGCGCCTTTTTCACCGAATAGAGAATAAGCCCGGGATGAAAAAGTGATAAGAGGCATGCCAGGGCGGCAAATCTCTCATTTGTGATACGCCTGGCTATAAGAAAGATAGCTATACAGCTTCCCAGCGACAGGAGTATCTGAAGATATATGACCGGTATGATACCTATGCCGAAGACCAGATAAATACCGGAGATCAGTATCGCATACCCGGGGGTGGCAAAAGACCTATAGGTCGTGCCCAGATAATCGTAAGCATAGCCCCTCCCCTCTACGATATTCTTCGCGATCTCGCTGTATTCGAATGATTCCAGCGAACCGTTTTGCGCGAAGTGATTGAGCATTACAAGGCGCACCGCAAGTGACAATACTGCGGCACATATTATAAATATATATAACTTTTTCTTATCTTTCTTCATATAACGCCTTTTTCTTTATGTAACAGTCGATCCCCGCTGCAGCATATAGAAAAATAAACGGCAAAAGGACTGCCTTATGCCTGTAGGCGGTGCCGTAATTTCCCGTGATCAGAGAATATCCCAGCAACGCGACCAGCGTAAAAAAGTTTATTGCTGTAAAGAGGCGCCATCTCTTTCTGCAGCAGTATACGCCATACAGTACAAAAGGCATCAGGATATAGAGCATTATATTTTCCGGCATGGTCAGCTTCTGTGGAAGCCCCCTTGTCCTCCAGGGAAACGGCATAAAGAGAAAAGAGACTACTCCTCTTGGAAGATATCCGGCTGCCTTCACAGGGGTGGATATGTCCACATTCGGGTCTATCGCCGCCCTGCCTGTAGCCAACCCTCTCTGTTTTTTGTCCAGTTCCGTAAAATCCATGGACGCGCTTAATGTCGGCCCTGCCGTTCTTGTAAAAAAAGCCTTTGCGGATTGAGGTATATGCGACAATATCCCCACTTTATACGCTACATCAGTGCTCATCGGTAAACTACACATAAGAATAAATATATAAACAATATACAAAAGACCTTTCTTATAATTCTCTTTTCTTAAGTTTACCAGAAAGAACGATATTATCGAATACGCGAGGATTATATAGAGATAATACCGGAACCTGTTCAGCCCCCAGAAGACAAGCGGTATAAAGAGCAATATCGCAAGATGAGACACCCTGAAGCGCTCCCGCAGTTTGAACGCTATCCACATACCTGTTATGACCAGCAAATGGACCGGGGCCTCCCTCATATTCAGGCTTGACCAGAAGACCAGCGATGGAAATAGGGCGTAAAATAATACTGAAATACGGGCCGCGTCCCTGTTCAGGAGATGTCTAGCCATATCATAAAGAAAGAATACAGCCAGCGCCCCGAGTAAAGAATTTATGGCCTGTGCCGTTAACCGCGTATATCCAAGGTATTTGTAAATCCACGCTAAATAGCAGTGATAGGCGTGATTTGTATTCCTCTTCACTTCGCGCCCTTCGTCCCACGCGGCAAGGATCTCAAGAGCGCTCTCATCAGACATGGCATCAGGCGGGACGATCTTCGCAAACACATCCTCGCTCAACGCGTAGTGAATGACAAAGGCGGTTAACAGCCTGATAATGAGGGCCAGGATAAAGACCAGTAATAAGCTCCTCATTTCGGTTCGCAGTATCATATGGTATCCGTTATCTTAAACATGTTTCAAGTCCGCTCTTCTTCAGGGATACATCATCGGTCCGGTACGTATCCTTATCTATAAAACTTCTCATCCATAATTCCAGATTGACCATCCGCCACAAAAAATGTGATATCTCTATCTTCCCGCTAAAATACTCCTCCAGCGCCGTTTCGAGGACATCATGCCTGAAATATATTCTGCCCTTAAAGCTCTGTGAACCGGTTATGCCGGATATATAACCCTTCAATTCATCGCGAAACCACATCTCCTGCGGCGATGCGAAACCTATCTTATCATACCTGTTCCGTACCGTCTCCGGCAAGACGCCCTTCATGGCCCCGCGCAGGATAACCTTTCCTTTGCCGTTCCGGATCTTCTGCGATTCCGGTGTAGAGAACACAAACTCTACCAGGCGGTGATCCAGGAACGGCAGGCGCGATTCTACAGAATGGGCCATTGAATTCCTGTCCTCGTAGCGTAAAAATTCAGGCAGTCCTTTATAGAAAGTGCGGTAGAGCGCCTTATCCAGCCTGCCGGTATTAACCGGCAGATCAAGACTCGCCATCTCGTCCTCTATATACGATGTAAGGCATTGTTTCGGCCAATAGAAGGGGTTGTCCGCGCTCATGGCCGACCTGGCCATAAAATTCCTCATAGAACCCGGCAATAAATGCAGGGCTGTATACTTAAGCGTCCTGGCGTTCGATAAGCCGCGGTTCTTACCGCAAGACAGAAGTTCTTTTAAAAATGAGCGCCATTTAAAAGTTGCCGCGAGCTGCGCGAAGAATTCATACATATGGGTATCATAACCGCCCAGTGATTCATCCGCGCCCTGGCCGTCAAACATCACCTTCACCCCTGCCTCGCCGGATAACCTGAAGACCCTCCACTGCGAATACACGCTTAACGAGACAAATGGCTCATCCTGGGAAGATATCAGATCTTCCATATCTTTTTTTAAGTCTACTGCCCGCGGGCATACCCTATATGCGGCAAGGCCCGTCTTAGCGATGACCGAATCGATAAACCTGGTCTCGTCAAACCTCTTATCCTCGCAATGCGCTGTAAAGGTTTTTAAGGCGCCCATGCTGCCGGCATCTATCTTCTTCCGCGCGGCCAGGTCATTCATAACACACACTATAGAAGAAGAGTCAAGCCCTCCGCTGAGACAGCTTCCTACCGGCACATCGCTTATCAGGCGCTGTTTTACGGAGTCTTCAAAGAGGTCGTAAAATCTCTTCTCGTACTCGCCGTCCGGCAGGATCTTTTTTTTAGTGCAGGTAATATCATAATACTTTTTAAGGTCAAGCCTTCCTGTCCTCATATCAAGAAGGAGATAATGCCCGCCGGGCAGCCTGTTTACACCATCCACAAAAGTTTGATCGCCGTGATCGGACATGCCGTAAAGAAGATAACGATAACACGCAGCATCGTTCGCCTTTTTTGCCGCGAGCCCGGCGGCAAAAAACGCCTTTATTTCGGAAGCGAACGCAAATCCGCTATCATTGTGTATATAATAGAACGGCTTTATCCCGAACCTGTCCCGCGCCGAGAAGAGGCGCATCTTTTTTATATCCAGGATCGCGAACGCGAACATCCCGTTAAACCTTGACAGGCAACCCTCTCCCCACTGCTGGTAAGCCTTCAGGATGACTTCCGTATCGGTATTGGAGAAGAAGGTCTCTCCCAGCGCTTGCAGGTGCTTGCGCACTTCCTTATAATTATAAACCTCTCCATTATGGACTATCCATAATGTTCCGTCCCTGTTCGACATCGGTTGGTGCCCCTTTGAAGACAGGTCAATTATAGACAGCCTCCTGTGGCCCAGAAAGATATCCGTATGTCCGTTAAAATCGTCTATACTGCGCCCCGCTACACGACTCTCGGGCCCTGTAAGGCTATAAGCCTTCTTACTGCCTGCATCAAAGGCCAGGAAACCTTCATCATCCGGGCCGCGGTGTCTCATAACATCCGTCATGCGCTTTATGCGGCCGCTTATATCCGGATCCCTTTTTGAAAAATTCATTATACCGCTTATCCCGCACATATTTTATAATCTCTCATACAGGTTTTTCATCTTTTTGGCGATCTTTATCGGGTCATGCCATTTCTCTACAAACGCCCTGCTCTTTCTGCCTGTCTCCACCAGCCGTTCCTTATCCCCTATGGCATCCTTAAGCACGTCATATAGTGTTTTCGGGGTGGCGTTTATCACCGGGAGGTCTCTCCGCATCTCTTCGGGAATAAAACGCATATCTTCAGCGCGTATGTATGACACCACAGGCTTTCCCAGGGCCATAGACTCAACCGCGACACTGCTGTACCATCCAAGTAAGAGCTGTTCCACTATTATATCCGCTTCCCTGTATATATCGCGCGCCCTGCTGTTCGAAACACCCTCTACCAGCACTATCTCTACATCGCCGCGTTCAGACCTTATTCTCTCCAGGACAGGCATTATATATCTGGTCCCTTTTGCGCCCCGGTCAGAAGGCGCATGGACTATCTTTATGGTATCTCCGATCTTCTTAAGCGGGCTCTTCAGGAGATCCTGCAGGCCCGGCTTTGTATACGGCGTGAATTCAGCACTCTCCGGCAGCACATTCAGGAGATCCGGGTCAAATGTAAATATCTTATCCGCGTACCTGGCCATCCTTTTTATGCGCCTTCTCTTGATGTCGTCGGTAAATGTATTACAACGCCCGCCGTAGCAATCCGCTTCCTGGCAGGGGCTTATGGCAAAATTCGATGTTGCATAGCCCTTCTGCCTCGCGTCGCAGCCGTTATAGGTCACTATGATCTTCTTCCCGGCCATCTTATATAAAGGAAGTTCCATGCCGAATAAGTCAAACCGGCCAAATCCCAAAAGTGCGCTGCCGAAATTAAAATGGAGCACGTCGTACTCTCTCAATACCTTCACAAAAAGCCCGAACTGCTTAAGCGCGCGTATAGGCTTAGGGTAAATACTTAAATCCAGCTTCGCTTCTCCTTTATAATTCAAGGGAGACCTGTCATAGACCACAACATCGCTGTCGAGCCCCAGGGCCCTTTCAGCATGTGACAGGCCGAACGCGTTCCCGCCTGTAGTGGTTGGCGCATGCAGTATCTTCATATGCCTCTGTTTTTTCTCCGTCAATGATGCAAGCAGCGAAAACGGGAGAAGGAGCGCTATAAGGACTGAATAAAATGCCGTCCTTAACAGCCATGACATTTTACGGAGAATAAAAAATTTATTTCTCACAGGCAGCGGACTTTCCGCGCTATTCTTCTTTCTTTCTTCCAGTAGATCTTTTGTATATATAAAATCGAAATACCCGTCATGGCGGAGAAACCCCTTGCCGCATCCTTCGCACCGTATGTTCTCTTCATCTTCTGCGGCATCTATGATTTTTTTGCAATACGGACAGGCAGGATTCGCCGCATCTTTTCTATTAAGCTTCACTGCATTCTCTTCTGCTGCCTTGACCAGCACATACTTTATTTGATCGCAGAAAAGTTCCTTCATGAGCGGCAGGCGCTGCAGCGGCCTTGTTATTCTTTCGAAGAACGGTATCAGGCCGCTTAAAAGATCCGGCGTTTCCGAAAAATGCGAATACAGCGCCCCGTCATAAAATATCTCCTTGACCGTCAATCCGGAATCCTTAAACATCCTTAACGCCTCTTTCTTCCCGATGTGCTCGTCCTTTACATCGCCTTCGGCAGAAGCGGGTCTCAAAATAATCTTTTTAATATTTCCCCATGCCATGGAACCGGCATTCGGCGTCGTAACTACACAGATGCCTCCAGGCTTCAATGTGCGCGCTATCTCTCCGGTCATTACCGCTGGGTCTATCACATGTTCTATGACTTCACGCGCTATTATCCTATCAAAGTAATTATCCGCAAATGGCAGAGATTCAGCCATAGCCAGGCAATGTCTCACGTTAGGGTACTCCTCGTTGTTCTTTACTGCGGCTTCTATCATCGCCCGGGATAAATCCATGCCCCATATATTGAGACCGGTATATTGATACGCCAGATTCTTCTCATCTGTGCCAAAACCGCACCCCAGACTGAGCAAATTTCCTTTCTCCGGAATTTCGGTCAAGCGATATATGTTCTTACAGAAAAGCGGATAATAAGCCTTTTTGACATAAGCGCTGGTCCCCTTTATCTTATTGCGGAGCTCCTCACAATCCGGTTTAAGGCTGGAATGCTTTCCTGACATTATTGCTTTATAGATCGGATATTCTCTATACAGGGCATTAAATGGCTCTATATGCTCTATGATCTCTTGCTGCTTATACTGCATCTTGCCTTCTCTCGGAAGCTATCTTACCGGCTATACAGATCTCACCCAATTCCCTTGATAGGTTCTCGTATTTTAACGCATCTATAAAGCCTTCGTTATATTCCCAGTCCACGCCGCCTTTGGCTTTCCATCTCCCATAAAGAACCTTTATAAAAAACGCGAGCCTTTCTTCTTCTTTGGAGGTGTTATTGACCACGATACCGGCGTTTATGCTTTCGTATAATTTCTCTACCTCTTTATCCCTCTGGCCGTCTACTATGCATATAACCGGCTTGCCGGAAGCCAGGTACTCATAAAACTTGGCTGTGATTATTCCCTTCTCTTTTTCGGTGGACCATGTCAGGACCAGGTTTATCGAAGCCCTGTTCTGCAGTTCAAGCGCCGTATCCCTATCTGAGGATCCCAACAACTCAATGTTCCCCAGGAGGCCGTTCTCATCCGCCCATTTCCGCCAGACATTGTCCTCTATCCCGGCATATACCAGCCTGATATCATCGCCGATCTCATTTTTGTCCAGCAGCTTTCTTACTACCCTGAAAAGAAGCGTTGCGTCCCTCCTGCCGTAATACAGCCTTCCCGTATAGGTAATATTGAATGTCTTTTCCCGGGTATCCGGCTGCGCCTGGCTTATTATGCGGGCATCGAGAGGTATGCCGTTCCTTATGATCTTCACATTTTTGTTATACCTGGTCAATTTCCCGCCCAATCCTTCCGATATCGCGACGATAGAGTCCGCTCTTCTGAATATAATCCTGTTGAACCATCTCTGGAGCTGCGGCAAAAAGACCTTTTCGTCACTGTCCTCGGGCAGGAGGTCCCTGAAATCCGCCACCCAGATAAGTCTCCTGTTAAATAATTTCAGCAAAAAGGCCGTTACGCTGACAGAATAGGGGCTGAAGGTAGTATATATATATTCGATATTATGCCTCCTGATATATGCCATGCCCTTTATCAGGCCGGATATGATAAATATAAGCCCTCCTCCATAGAATATGTTGAACGGGAAAGAACGTATCAGCTTCCTTATGAACCTCCTTATGGCGGCATACGCATACATAACCGGGCCCGGGTTCCCGGACGGCGCACCGCTACCGGAGGCCCCGCGCTTTTTAAAAAGTCCTCTCCCAAGATACCTCAATGTCATAAGATCGAGCGTGGGAAGGTCTACTTTTTTGTCAAAAACAAGCCTCTCATAATTTCTGTCGGTATCTAAGAGCCTGGAGTTCGTCGTGCTGAAGACATGCACATCCCAGCCCGCCTCTTTCAGGCACTTTGAAAAAAAGTACGGCCTGAGGCTGCCAACAGCCTTTATCGGCGGGTAGGCATAGACGATCATCAGGATATTCTTCTTTGGCGTCATATTCTTTTTAGCTCTCTTATGATAATTTCACTCGCGTCCCGGCTTCCGTACAGGACCTTGTTAAAAACCAGCTTTTTCGAGCACATCTTCTTATAACCTTCATAGATGGCCTCTGATCCGCCTCCGGCCAGGAGATTAAAACCTCCGTCTACAAGTTCTGTCCACTCCGTACAGGCTCTCAGCGTAACGCACGGCCTCTTAAAAAAGAAGGCCTCCTTTTGAAGCCCACCTGAATCCGTCATGACAAGGCTGCACCTTTTCAGGAGGTACGCCATCTCCAGATAACCCACCGGTGCTACCGGCTTAAGATCCGTTTTTATCCCAGCCCTCTTTATGGCGCCGGCGGTCCGCGGGTGAAGCGGCATTATGATCTTTTGCTCGCGCGAGATCCTGTTCAACGCCCTGAATATGGTCCTGAGCCTGTCCGGATCATCGGTATTTTCGGCCCTGTGTACAGTGGCTAATACAAAATCATCCGGCACCTCAATAGCGGGCTTCTTCTCAAGGCCCCTGCAGAAAAGATGCGCCTCCTTCATAATGTCGCCGCTGTTAACGATCCTCTTTTTAAG
Source organism: uncultured Planctomycetia bacterium (assembly GCA_964556455.1). Taxonomy (GTDB): domain Bacteria; phylum Omnitrophota; class Gorgyraeia; order JABMRJ01; family JABMRJ01; genus CAZKWI01. Next base: position 19,858 of record CAZKWI010000010.1, read on the forward strand.
ACGCCCGAAGCCTTCGCTCTTTAAATTATTCACCGCCCGGTCTGTCGGGCAAAAAAGGATATCACTCATCCTGTCAGTAAGGACCCTGTTTATCTCTTCCGGCATCCTCGTATCGTAACTCCTCAGGCCGGCCTCTACGTGCGCTATCTTTAGTCCCAGGTTTTTTGCCGCGAGCGCGCCGGCCAGCGTCGAATTCGTATCTCCATACACGAGGACCACATCCGGGCACTCTTTTTTTAAGATGCCTTCCAGGCCCGTTATCATACGGCCTATCATTGTGCCGTATTCCAGCCTGTTAAGTTTCAGGTTGTAGCCCGGCTTTAAGACCATAAGGTCCCTGATAAAGATATCGCTCATATTGCCGGAAAAGTGCTGCCCCGTGTGTATAATAAGCTCCTCTATGTCCCTCCGAGAGGCTATCTTCCTGGTTACGGGCGCCGCTTTTATTATCTGGGGTCTCGCCCCTATTAAACTTGCGATCTTGATCATATCTATGCCTGGTCCTTTGTATACCGGCGCATTACCGTTTCAGCATGCCTGTTATCTTTCTCTTTAGGAACCTGGTGTTCTTAACCGCTTCATAAGCTACCAGCATTACGCCTCCCATCAGGCCGAAAAAGAATCTTCTAAAAGGAAGGTTATTAAAGAAATTTATGGTGGAATCCTTTATAAGAAATCTCAGCAATGGTTCGGGCAATACGCCGTAAATGACCGTGCCGAGCCGTTTACTCTCTCTTACGTTATCCCTCATAAGGGACAAAACAACATTCATATATGTGCTCTGCCTGTCAAATTTCCATACCCTGTATGACGCCTTTGTGTAACTCTGCACCTGTCTATTGTCCTTTATTATGCCGTCTCTCAAGGCGGTCTTAAAAAGTGCCGTCTCGGGAAAATATGTCAGGCTGACAATTATCGTCTTGAACGGCTTCGGCAGTTTCATCAGGAGTTTTACGGTGCTCACAAGATGCTCGTCCTTCTTATAGGGATTGCAAAGGATAATGTCATACTCCGTGTGGATATCATATTTCTTTAGCAGCTCGCCCCGGTTCATATACAGGTCGGCGTTGGTTGTCCTGTTATAAACGCCCTTCTCTATCTCCTCGTTCCCTTCTACGGTGCCTATGCTTACAGATATGAGTCCTGCTTTTTTCAGGACGGATATGTTCTTCTCGTTAACGTTAATGGGGTTCGCCCACAGCCAAAACGGTATATCGATCTCGTCCTTGTATTTTGCCGAGAGATTTTCGAAATGCTCCTGCGTCTTTCCGGAAAAGAAGTCCGCGTCGATAAACCATATCGCCTTGCAGGATGAAAAACGTTTCTTTATCTTCTTCAATTCGTCTATTATGCTGTCTGTGTCGCGCTGCCTGCAGTACCTGTGCCCGTTCTTTGAGTACATGCCGGTCACATTTGCGTTGCAGCAGTACGTGCATCTGAACGGACAGCCGCGGCTCGAGTATATACGGAATATGCCGTTGTAGTCAGCCTCCCTGATATTCCTTATGGACCTCTTCTCCAGGAGATACTGTGTCTTCAGGTCGTAATCAAGCGGTAGGAGCGAGTTGAGATCTACGGGCTGGCGCATCTTTACTTTCTCCGGGCTCTGTCCCTGCGAGCGAAAACAAAGATTCGCTATATCCCCGCACTCCCTGCCGGATCCAAGCGCGTCCGCCAACTCTACCATAGCCTCTTCCCCTTCGCCGACACAGACTATATCCGCGTGCTCGAGGCAGTCTCCCGGCCGGAGCGTCGCGTGTATACCGCCCCATACAACGGTTATGCCCGTCTTCTTCTTTATAAAATCCACCAGGTAGGATGTCCTGTAGTAATTTTCCGAAAAGCCGTTTATACCGATGAGGTCTGATTTGCCGACAAAATCTATTATGCTCTTCATGCTCTTTTCAGAAAGAGGCGACCTGCTATTCTCCAGGAGATCCGGCGTAAAGAGCGTATCTACGGAATGGCCGCGTGCCTTTAAAAGCGGCGCTATTGTATTACATCCGAGGTCGAATAGTATCGGGGATATTAGGCTAATCTTCATGGAAATTAGAACCCTCCTTATATTGCGCATTTCGCGCAAATATGAACTGTAGTACCATTAAACCTCACTTATAGCCGCAAAGATACCGCGTAAGCCTTTTTCTTTTACACTTGCAATGACTTTTTTCACATGCATCTTTTCGTTCAAAGTAAAGAACTTGGTCCAATAAAAGTATGCTGCGTATATAAAAAGTATAGTAAATTTGATAAAGACATTTAATATTACCATCCCTGTATTAGCGGCAAAGATGGAAACACCATATAGCCCTACGCCGACCACTGTTATATGCAGCAGACGTTTGAGCTCAAAATGTAGATCGTAGAATTTAGCAGAAAAATAAATCTTCAATGCATTCCATACAAGATAGGATACCATGGTAGCTGTTGCCGCGCCAACTATGCCATATTTCGGGATAAGCAGTATGCTTAATCCTACACTTATTGCTGCCGCTGTTATAAATATCGCGGATGCGCATAGAACTTTTTTGCGCATAACAAGTCCCCAGTTAAAGAACGTGCCCAATCCATGATTGACAAACGTAAATCCTATCACAGGGATAACTTTCCATGCATCTACGAATTCTTTCTTGCGAGCCATGATCAATAGAAGGTCCCTGGAAAACATAGACAACGCCAGGCATATATAGAGTGCTAATATATAAAAATAGGTGCAGGATTTTGACGTAAATCGCCTCAATTCCCGAGGCTCTCTTTCCATCTTATATGCAAGAGGCTCGAATGTTCCCTTTAAAGGCGCCACTATCAGCGTCTTGAGTATGCTCGCAAAAGTGTATCCAAACGAAAATAAACCCACGCTACTAAGCGATCCGAATATCCTCAATATATATCTGTTGGATGACTCTATAGCAAATTGAGATAATCCTGTCAGGAAACTCGCATACCCGTAAGACATAGATGGCTTTATGAGAGGGAAATCGAACTTTACCTTGATCCTCTTCGACATATATGGAAGCAACAGAAGAAGGACAAAGCAATCGCTGTACAGCCTGGCATACACAAGAGATAAAACTCCTGCCTTCTTAATTATTAAAAAATACAGCGTAAAAAGGGCTGAAGAGAGTATATGGGAAAAACTTATGGCAAGGTGCGCTTTTGCCCTCTCCTCCAGTCGCAATAACGCAAGTGACAGCTCCATTACCGGCTCGGCAATTAAAATAAACGCATATATTTTAATGATATTGCTGAATGCTGAATTATCCAATATAGTCCCAGCCCAGAAGAGACTCATTTTGTAAAATATGGCTGCGCAAATAGCTGAAGGAATAAGCGTCAGAACCAGGCAGCTAAATACCAGCTCCTTTCTCTTTCCGGAAGACTCCGGGGCATAGTAGTGACGCGGAAAGCCCCTAACAACACCCGAGGTTATGAGCGAGACAAGAGTTACAGTAATAGTCATCAAGCCAATAATGCCGTAATCTTCTGTTGATAAAAAATATGTATAGACAGGGATCAGGAAAAAAGCAGTCAGCCTGTGCAGTAAACCGCCCAGAGAATATATGCTCCCCAGTGCTGTCATCCTCTTAAACTTTTTTATCATATTAACCTCAGATAGATCTTAGACGTCGCTCTCTTTACAGAATTTATACGGATCCCTGTTTATGCGATGCGCCAATGAATCTACCGCTTTTTCTAAAACCCTGCCCGTCGACTTATTGTGCGTCTTGTTCTTTATTAAATCTATAATGATGCGTGAAACATTATAATTTATGAAATGGTTCATCAGACAATCAAGTGCAAAATTAAATTTTTTCCCTTTTAAATATATAAGCGCACGCTTCAAAAAATATCTCCTTCTCATAAAACGCTTCGCTTTCTTCAGCTGTCCAATATCTGCATAGCTGGAATTCTTAAAAAGTAGTTTTTCCTGGGTCTTAAATTTTCCCCAGTCGTTATTAAGCAACTTGCCGGCCTTCTTGAAATCATAGTACATTTTAGTACCCGGGATCACAAAAAGTATGGCGTCTGTAAACATATCTATCTCATTATCCGCAAGAAAATCCGCATTTTTCATTAATGAGCTTTTTGTTTCTCCTTCAAACCCGATCGTCATATAAACAAGTGCCCTAATGCCGGCAGCCTGCGTCATTCTTAGTGCCCTGCCTGCTTTTTTCAGATCTATGTTTTTGTTTATCTTCTTCTGAAGTACAGGATCCGCTGTCTCTATCCCGTAACGTATCAGTCCTATGCCGGCCTTCTTCATAAGCCCGAGCAGTTCCCTATCTACAAATTCGGTCCTGTGATTATAGATCAACACCAGGTCTTTAATCGGTGAGGCGATCATAAGCCTGCAGAACTTTTTACCTTCATCTATATCGGTAAAGAACTCTGAATTGCCGGAACTGAGCATACGAATACCATACTTATCGTAAAGCAAACTCACTTCCTCAAACATCTGCTCTGCACTCTTTTCACGTGAAATTGTATTTTTTGCCGAACCACCGCAAAAGATGCACTCGTTCGGACAACCCTTCTGAGTATGAAATACGCCTCTATGCAACAATTCTGGTCTATAATCTTTGTGGACCTCGAGATTCTTCTCGATATATTTATCCATACCCATCAGATCGTATGCGGGCAGAGGAAAACTGGTCAGGTCAGAAAAGCCCGGATGGCCGGTATCGGCGATCACCCCATCTCTGTTTATCACGAGGCCCTTGGCTTCGCGTATATCGCCCTTGGCCTTCAACTCGCTTATTGCGCCTGATATTATCATCTCCAATTCATCGCAGTTAGTCAGGTATCCTACCGGGATATCATAGAGACTCAGGGCTTCTTTTGGGTCGATAAAAGCCGGTACGATAATACCCATAGACCTGTAACCCGGCAGTATCCACCTTGTATCTCTATTGATATAGTACGCGGATATAAAATAGATCACCAGATCGGGCATCAACTCTCTTACGCATTTTTTAAAATCATCTATCTTTTGCGGCGAAAGCACAAGGTCAATAAAATGCTGCTCAACTTCGGGATGCTCCCGTCGAACGACGCCCATGATCGAGGCGGGCAGATATGGATAGACGACCGCGTCGATGGCCCAGGTGTGATAAAGATCTCTGCGGAACCAGGTGCTACCAGCGGGATTCGGCGGATTCACATAAAGTATCTTCATCGGCCCCTTCTCTTATAAACAGAATATTCACTGTTCTGAAAGATCTCATCCAGGCTCTCAAATGAATAAGTGATGTTATTGTCCCTGCAAAAACGTGTGAAATATTTTTTTGCGACGACTACCGCATCTATCGAATATTTTTTATAAAAATATTCCAGGTCGGTCTTCGGGTAGCCGTAATAAATATAGTCTTCATTCATATATTTCAACCCGCTCGCCTTGGAAGATATAAAGTCGTAATAGAACTTGTTTCCGCCTGTCGCGTGGAAGGCCAGCCAATACGTGAATTTAGTGGGTATAGACATTATCTTCTTTTCGCGCAGATTTTCATTCATGAACTGCACCAGCTCCGCTTCAGGCGCCCTGAGCGCTAAAGTCAGTTTTTCTCTGACGGCCTCCGAATTAAAGAGAATGAAATTCAAGAGCACGATGCAGAGCTGCCAGAGGACAAGGTAGCCAGCCCGGTGCATATCCATACCTTTGGCCGCCATATAGAAAACAATGATAAATGATATATAGAAAGCGCTGTATCCGGGATAACGCTCGGCCTCGCCCAAAAAGAGCAGCTTTCTGAACGATGTCAGGACAAAGATAACCAGGTCCGCGATTATAATAAAACAAAAATATTTTATCCATACGCCGGAGATAATGATCTTGTAAAAACCGGGATCCTGAATGTAAAGTCCTATCAGGACAAAAAGCGCGGGGACCAGCAAAAAGAGTATCGTCGGAGTAAAGAATTTGAGGCAGTACAGTAAAAAATACCCCGGTCTTTTAGTAAGATATACAGGCAGTCTTAAGATCTCTTTTATATTATTCCGATTATATATCACAGGGTAATTTTTCCAGTTCCTGCGGTACCATGAAAAATGGTTAAGCTTGTGCCGGGCGATCTTTGAAACGCCTACAAAAGGAAAGAAATATCCTGCCACAAGGACAGTGACCGCCACCAGCAAGGGCGCAGGGTCCATATATAAAACCGATAGAATGATTGAAACAAAAACCATGTTCTGCAGTCCAAACTGCGATGTCAGTATGATCAGTATACCCAACAGCAGGGTCGGTATGTAGAAAGCTACATTATTGAATATAAAAGCCTGGCCGAGGCAGATAAAAAAGAGCATGTTAAAAAAGAGGCCCAGGGTCCTTCCGCCAAAAGATGTCAGCCTGGAGCCGGTTATGGCAAAGAAGACGGGCATAGTGGAAAATATGAGGGCCGAATAGAAGGCAGGGATACGGGGATTGCCGGAATACAGATATTCGCCAAAAAGGTATGCTGAGAACAGATACGCCAGGATGACCGCCAGGCAATCATAAGAAATATTCAGCAGTTTTCCCGCGAGAAGCCAGTGCCTCTCGGGAAAGAAGGACACTATAAGCGACGGTAACGGCGGCGACGCGTGATACCCTTCTGTCACGGAATCCCCGGCCTCAAAATCCTTCAGGAACGATCTTTTTCTTCTTATCTGCCGCGTTCTCCAGAGATGATTCACATCATCCGAATCAGGCCCCGTGGGCGTGGCAAAGAATATCATCCTCAAAAGGAACGAAAACAGCACCAGTATCCCCAGGTCAAGAATCACGTTTGCCATATCTAACAGAATCTTTCCTTTACCGACTTTATAAGTTGCGCGGCCGGCTTGATGCCGCTCTTGTCGGTCTCTTTACTGACTTCCAGGACCTCGATTATGCCATTAGCGGTAAGCACCCATATGCTTCCCTTAACAGCGTCCACCTTCACCACCTTTCCGGAAATGACGCCGATATATTTCGGCGGGTTTTCCGGCAACCTGACCTTCCATATATAAAACCTCTCGCCGTTCAGGTAAGAAAACGCGCCCGGATAAGGATACGACTGCGCGCGGATAAAATTATATACGGTCCTCGTATCCTGGTTCCAGTCTATCCTTGCATCTTCAGGCCCCCTGTGGCATGTCCAGGTCTCCTCGGATACGTCCTGTTTCTTCAGGCAGATCTCATCATTTCTTATAAGGTCGAGGAACTCCATCCATATATCCGCATTCGCCTTAATAGTCTCTCCAAGAAGGTCGTTTATCATATATTCATCTTTTATGGGTATGGTCCGGTTAAGCAGGGTGTTATTTTTCTTTCTGCATACAAGCTCGCCGCTGTCTATCCTTTTCCCAAGCCTGAACATCTGCAAGCCGTACTCCTTCTCGCCGTTTATCATATACCAGTTAATGCCGCAAAAGCCCTTATAGGCGGGAAGCAGCGAACCGTGGGCTCCAAAAAGCCCGTACCTCCCGCAATTAAAGAAGCTCTCCGGTATATATGTCCTCCATATGCCGCCCCCCACTATTACCAATGGGGATATTCGAGCAGTCTTATCGATGATCTCTTTATCTATCTTCTCCGCTACGCGGTATTCTATATTCTGTTCACGGGCGATCCGCGCAAGCTCTTCTTCGGAACGCGTCTCATGTGGATGCGACTTGTTGAATAGGGCCAGTTCGATACGATAATCCCCTCTTTCTATGATCTGTTTAAAAAGCGGTATCGCCCTCATGCCGCCGCCTATGAACACAATGTTGTCTTTGTTAAGTTCTTTATCGTTTTTCACCGGCTACCTCGCTATAATTTAAAAATCCACCTTCAAAATCCTGCGCGGGCGCGTGTCTTAAGGCACATTCTACGGTCTCCGCCAATCCCAGCCCCCTCAACCTGCATCTCGCCATGGTCTGGCCCACTTTAAGGCCCGCAGACTGAAGCTCAATCACGAACTTTCCCCCTAAATAATCGGCCCCCGCAGAAAGATATCCCGTCGGCGCTATTCTATCCGGGTAATATTCTATTCTATGCTCGTTCAAGGCCCCCTGGTCGACATTGCCGCAGAGATGGACTATCTTGGTAAATGGTCTGATCTGGCCGGGCTTTATAAAGCCTTTCCTGCCGATCAGTTCGTCTGCGAAGAGATGTTCTGAGATAAGTATGCAATCTGTGTTGGCCAGATAATCCTTCAGCTTCTCTTTCTTTATTATATACTTCCTCTCGCTCTCCGGGATACGATCCTCCAGCGTAAACCATTTAAAATCCAGCCCATTTTTCCGGAAATGCTCAAAGATGATCCGGCCGTTCTTGCCGCTGCCCATAAGTAGTATCCTGTTCCCAAAAACTTCCAGCCCTGCATCCAGCATAAGTTTCAGGGCGGTATAGGATACCATGGGATATAAAGACGCCCCCGGGAACTCCTCATCCGTACCAAGGCTCAATATCCCTCTCTTCTGACATTCCGATATATCGATATCCTCCGGTCTGAATTCCCATGTCTCATACATAAGGGGTATAACGGCCGTGGGCTTTAGGTAAGATATCATCCTCTTGTCAATAGGTCTCACCGAAGCGGCATTTATGACTATATCTGCTTTGCTCAGATGCTCCTTCTCTTTTTCAAACACCACCTCTATACGGCTCTTGAGGTCATAATCTCTTGATAATCCCATAAGATTTGCCTTGAGCTCTTCTTTCTTTCCATATCTCGTATCTCTGCTTAAGGCAAATATCTTATCCGCACCCGCCATAGCCGCGAGGATCGGTAAATATGCGTAATATCCCGATGCGCATTCTGTATACAGGGTAAGCCCTTTTAGATCGAGCTTGAAGCGCTTCAGGTATTCGTTTATGCTTCTGTCTATCCTATGCCTATTCATGCAATAAGGTCTCTCAGTTTATATGTCCTGATCCTGTTTCTGTCCACATGATCAAGGAACCCGGTGAATAGGTCCCTTATCCCCGGAACCCGCCTGTTTATATATCGATCGAATCTTTCTTTATTGTCCATATATCTCTTGGCATCCTCATAACGCGTATAATCGTCCGTATTCAGATATATATGGACAGGATGAAAGCCCACTATCTTTAGGCCGGGTGACCCCAGGTTGAGCATGTCTATCGAAAACTTCTTGATATCTTTCTGCGTAAACAGGAAATTGCCGTCCAAAAAATAGATCGGTGCCTCAAAAAGTTCAAATTCATACGGCATCTTCACAACATCGATACCCTCCTTCATATACAAGAGATAATTACTCTTTATGTTTATGCCGTATCTGGAAAATATCCTGTTGAGCCTGCCTGAATCATTAAGAGAATGACTTCTCAGGGATACTGCTTCAGGATAATGCTCTTTCAGCTCGGCGACTTTCTGCTCCGCCGCGCCTACATCCCGTATATCGGGATGTAGGCCTTTTTCAATATTTCTGAAATCGTCAAATATGCCCGTCTTGTGAGTGTAAAAGACGGTGGCCTCGATGTCCCGCCCCCTTATAATATCCTTAAGGTCCTCGAGTATATAATCGGGCGCCCAGTCCATATCGAATGTCAGGCAGTATTTTTTCATATCTTTATATCGCATCCGGAGTAATCCGAGAGTGCTTTTACAGTATCGTTCAACTTGGCGTATTTTCCGTCTATATCTTTTTTCTCTTTTTCGTTCAGGGACATCCTGAGATGCGGCATGTAATAGTCCGGGAACCTGTAGCCGTATGAGCAGAACGCCGTTACAAAATCCACGGGTTGCTTCTGGTCATCTTTTAATCTCGCGTTACATATGTAGCAGTAATTCTCGGCTGCGGACTTCAGTTCCTCCATCCTCCCGGAAAGAAATGCGCTGCGTATCTTAAGCATGGGCCCATCGTTCCAGATCTCTTTAAAAGACTTTTCAAAGATATTGCCATACGGGTATATGTTGTCATAATCCAGTATGCATGTCACATTACCGTCTGAATTAACAGAGATCACCTTCCACGGATAACTGCAGGCCTGTCTTTTGGTCTTTATCGTATTCTCGCCCTCCACCTCACCCGTTATGTGCCCGAAGAAGTTAAGTAGCTTATTGATCCTTATATCGTCAAACGGGAGCCTTTTTAACATCTCAATGGTCTCCGGGAGCTCCGTCCTGTTAAGATCCTGCTCCACCATTCGGACGCGTGTCATGATATCGACGCCCAAATCCTTCTTCAGCTTCAGAAATCCCACGATCTTTTCGGAAACATCCGCCAGATCGGTCCCTCTGATCTTCCTGTAAGTATCTTTCTTCCAGCTGTCCACTGAAAATTCTATAAGATTCAAACCGCTTTTCAGGAGCTCTTCAGCCCTGTTCCTGTTAAGGAGCGTAGCGTTGGTGTTGAGTATAACGTATATATTCTTCTCTCTCAGGCGTCTTATGAAGTACGATATATTTTTGTTCAGAAGCGGCTCGCCCTGTTTGAAGATATAGACCACTCTGGCAAAATCCTCTATCTGGGAAAGGATATGCTCGAATTTATCTATGGACAGAAAAGAAAACCCTCTCTTCATGGTATATCTCGCGCAATGGCTGCAACGGAGATTACAGGAATTGGTCGGCTCGATATATACGATCGGCGGATAGCTCTTTGTCACAAGAGGTTTTCTCGTCGCCTCCCAAAGCCACTGCAAATATTTTCTCTTTCTGCCTTTACTCATAAGGAACCTGCGCGTGAATAGGAATTATCGTACCACTTCTGAAAACAATAGAAATTCCATAATTTATATACTACGCTCTCGTCATCTCCTTTGTAGAACCTGTCAAGAAGGCTCATGATATGGCCGGATCTGAAAAACCCGTGTGTCTTCAGCCTCTCTTCCGATAAGGTCTGGTTGATGTCTTCTTTCAATTCCTGCCTCATCCATCTGTTCGTAGGCAATTGAAAACCTGACGGTATTCTGTTAATTACTTCATCAGGCAGTATGCGTGATGCTGATTTCTTGAGTATATATTTCGTTACGCTCTTTTTTATCCTTAGATCCCCGGGGATAGACGAGGCAAAGGCAAAGAAATCATTCTCCAGGTACGGCACCCTGCATTCTATGGAATTCGCCATGGTCAATTTATCGGTAAACTCGAATATCTGGTCTGTGAGTAACGTCTTCAGTTCGTATTCCTGGATCCTGTTCTGCGGATCAGCTGTCTTTATCCGGCTGAAAATGTCCCTGGTGAAATCCCCCGTGCTCATGCCTTTCATCCGCTTGAGCAATTCAGGTTCAAAGATATCCTTCTTTTCGTCATCCAGGTACATATTATATAATTCCATCCGCCACTGGTACTCATCCAGACGCGAGAATCTTTTTATCATGCTCAGTTTGTCACCGCATGGCTCGAGAAGACCTGCGTCTATCCCGCCGTTCTTTGAGTAACGCGCATAATTATAAATAGGCCTTGCCATCCTATGCGCGAAGTAACTCCCGAACATTTCGTCCGCGCCGTCTCCGGAAAGCGCCACCTTCACCTTGCCTTTCATTATCTCGGATATAAATATGGGCGAAAATCCGTGCGAGAACGGCTGGTCGAAGTGCCAGACCGCTTTATTGATCACATCAAGATAATCTTTCTGAGATATACGTCTTATATGGTGTTCGGTTCCCCACTCCCTGGAGAGCAAGGAAGAGAGCCTTTCATCCTCAGCCTTGTCCCGATAATTCTCGTAATAGGACAGTGTGAACGTTGAGAGCCTTTCCGGGTAGTGCTTTCTCACGAAAGCCGTTATAAAGCTCGAATCCACCCCGCCGCTAAGAAAAGAACCTATAGGCACATCGGAGACCATCTGCAGTTTTACAGCTTTCTCCAGCCTGAAGAATAGCTCCTCGGCTATCTCGTCTTCCGTAGATCTGTTTTCCCCGCCCAGGCTCAGACTCCAGTAAGAGGACTCCCTTACCCCGGAGGTGCCGTCAAAAATGAGCATATGGCCCGGTCTTACAGCATATATATTCTTATATATGGTGAAAGGTGTGGGCACGTACCTGAATGTCATAAAATGAAAAAGGGCCTCCTCGGATAAGTCCCTTCTTATCTCCGGGTTCCTGATTATCGACTTTATTTCGGAAGCGAAGTAGAGCCTCTCTTTATCTATGGTGTAATATAACGGTTTTACGCCGAATCTGTCGCGCGCCAATAATATCCTGCGCCTTGTCTTATCATATATACACATGCCGAATATCCCATTGAACGCCTCGAAACAACCCTCCCGCATCTCTTCGTATAAATGAACGGCGACTTCCGCGTCGGACTGCGTGGAAAACCTGTGCCCTTTCTTAATAAGATCCTCACGCAAAGCCTTGTAATTATATATCTCGCCGTTGGTGACGACCCATACGGTCTTGTCCTCGTTCGGTATAGGCTGATTACCGGTATTGAGATCTATAATACCCAGCCTCCTGAAACCCAAAGATACCGGGGGTTCCACGTAATACCCTTCATCGTCAGGCCCGCGGTGCCGCATAGCGGCCGCCATCTCTTTTACCTTTGCCCTGTCTGAAATACCGAAAATGCCGCAGATACCACACATAACTTTTATTTAAACCTCCGTTAGACCTTGGACCTGACTTTCTCGCACAGGCATAGCTTGTCTATTACTTCAGGCTTTTCTTTGAACAATCTCATTAAGACCTGTCTTATTTCAGCCTCAACGGACCCTTCTATCTCAACGCGCTTTCCGGGCGCTATATCCTCCGACAACTTTTTTAAGGGGTCTTTTGCCTCCCATGATCTCTCTTCGTCTTTTGACCTGTAGCAGCATTTATCACTTTTACTGTGCCCCCTAAGCCTGTACGTATCGCAATGGAGAAATGCCGGCGCCGGATCTCTCCTCAGGGCATCCACCAACTCCTGTGAATCCTTGTATACATCCGCCACATCCATTCCGTCAGCCTTTCTGTAGCGGATCCCGTAAGATTCTATCCTTTCTCTTATAGATCCGGCCGTATGCTCCGTCGAACATGTACTCATGGCATATTTATTGTCTTCAAGCACAAAAAGAATAGGCGCTTTTAAGATGCTGGCTATGTTGAACGCCTCGTGCATTATCCCCTGGCACAATGCGCCGTCTCCGAAAAAACTCGCCACTATCCTGCCGCTTCTCTTCAACTTCTCAGCATAGGCCATCCCGACACCTATCGGCGGCATGCCGCCTGTTACCCCGTTCGAATAAAAATCCCCCTTACACAGATGTTGCGAACCCCCGCGGCCTCCGCAGACACCACAGGACAACCCAAGGATCTCAGCAATAAAACCATGGGCGTCGTTCGTATAAGAAAAGAAGTGGCCGTGCCCCCGGTGATTGCTCGTGACAATATCTCCCTCGTTTAAGGCTTCGATCACACCGGCCGCGACCGCCTCCTGGCCAATAGAAAGATGGGTCGTGCCGCCGATGAGGTTAAGAGAGTATATCTTTTCGACAGCCTCTTCTATCCTTCTTATCATCAGTATCTTATGATAGAATCTCTCGTTCATCTGGTCATCGCTCTCTTCGTTTTCTTCCAGCCGTCTTTCAGGTCAGCATTTATCACTTCGCCGCTTGATATCCTGACGTTATCGCCGATAATTACATTGCCTTCGACAAAGATGCCGGTACCGAGTATGCTCCCGCTGCCGAATGTCACCCCGCCGGACAGGCTGCAGTACGGTCCCCAGAAATTTCCGTCGCCAACCGTGCAGTGATGCTCTATATTGCACCCGCTGGAAAAGAGACTGTTGTTGCCGATCCTTGCGCAGCTTCCTATGTGTACAAAAGCGCCCAATAAATTGCCTTCGCCTATTTCGACATCGCTGTCAATATAAGCGGTGGGATGTATGGCATTTGCGAACTTTATCCCTAAGGCCTTAAGGCCGTTATAGATCTCCTGCCGCATCCCCTGACTGGTCACGGTTATGATGGCCTCATCGAAGAAGGACCCTGCTTTGAGCTCCCGCGCCGCGGCAATGTTGCCTATGACCTTGAGACTGCCTACTTGGGCGCTCAATAATGATATGTCGTCATCGAGTATGCCTATAGGACAATAGCCGTTCTTCCGCAGCACATCCGTGACAAAATAGGTATAATTGCCCCCGCCTATGATAACGACCCTCTTTTTAGTAGTCCTGACCGGTTCTATTCCGTCCGCCAATATGACCTTCGAATCCGAAGAAATATGCCGGAACACATCCTCTGCCGAAATGATGCCGTTTTTGGCTATAGAATCCCCGTGTATCTTGAATCTTCTTATCAGCTCCTGTGCCTTTTTCGTAAAGATCCTCCCGGTGCCGTTTTGTTGAAGGACTGGTCTCTTCTTTATATATTCCTCCTTTTCGCATTCTTCTTTCGACTCTAATAGATAGCCTATCAGGTCTCCGGTCTTAAGCTCAAGGGGTGGGTCCACTGTCTGCCTTAAAAATCCGGAATAGGGGGCTTCTACTTCTATGAGTGCCTTCATGGTCTCAACAAGACAGATCACTTCCCCTTTATTGACAAAATCTCTGTCACTCTTCTTCCATTCTATAAACGTGACATTTTCGTTGCTCTCTATCAGCCTCGGAACGATGATCTCCTTCATCTCAAAAACCCTTTCAATACCTTCTCATAGATCGACCGGCTTCCCGGCAGTGTATTCTCTTCGTATTCCCCGGAATACCCTATCGGCAGGTCAAGCGCCGCCACTCTCTCGACAGGGATTTTCAATAACGAATGGTGATCCCTGTTCACCGCAAACGATATCTCGGAGCCCCATCCGTAAGAACCCTGACCTTCTTCGGCTATCAGCAATCTCTTCGAACGTTGTAACGGCTCCTTGAGCGCTTCTATGCCAAAAGGATATATCTTATCGGGTATAACGATCTCACAGAATATCTCTTCATCGCAGGCGGCCTTTAAGGCGGCCTCCATAGCATACTCCAGCATTCCGCCGTACGTAAGGATCGTCATGTCGGCGGCCTTAAAACCATTGAGCGATATGAAATGTGTTTCATAGCCGCCCGTATCGTGTGACCTGTAAGAGAAAAACGGATCGCTTGTCTTATCAAGCATCTTTTTTCCATACAGCCCCTTATGCTCTGCCATAAGGATTATCTTATCTTCCCCGGCAACTTTTCCATACAACGAATTC
>CAZKWI010000011.1:0-4842 GCA_964556455.1 uncultured Planctomycetia bacterium
CAGGAGAACTTCTTTCCGGCCTCCTTGGGTTGGGCCCGCTGACACTCTTTTTAGTAGCCATATCAACGGTCATAATGGGCTGGGCGCTGACAGCGGAGGTAAAGAGGCTCTCCGCGGAAGATTCGAGCAAAAGGGCGATGGATGACCTCACCGCCATGGCCCACAGGATACCGTTAGGCAAGGCAGCCAGGACAGTATTCCACGCGAGCTGGAGAAGGACCCTTACGATAGTGGCTACCATGGCCCCGTTTTTCGCGGGGCTCGCGCTCTTCTCATTTGTCGGGACTGCGTATCTGCCGATAGGGGAATTGACCACAGTCGCGAAAGAGGTAGGAACGCTCTTTATACTCGGATCTGCCGCGATAGGCCTGCTCGGCGTGGTTTCATCCGCGGCCCTCCTTATATTAGCGAGGAAGGACCTGAAGGGCGCGCAGAGGACGCCCATGGAGACCGAGACGAAGCTCATCGGAGGATGGCTGGGAGAGATCCTTGGAAATAAGAGATTCCTGCGCGGGATAGTCGGGGGTTTTCTTGCCGTGACAGCCGTAGCCGCGTTTTTAATAGTCGGCCCCAGTTCCGGGGACCCGGTATTGTGGGCATTCACGCTGGTTGCTACCCTTGCCGCCAGTTTCAGCTTTGCGCACGCGATCTTCCGCATGTCGAGCAAGGCCTCGGCTAAAAACAAGTGGATGCCTGTGGCGGGCTTTGCCGTAGGCATAGGCCTGGCGATAATCGCGATAGGCCTTACCGCGTATTTCGGGGAGATCGTGGCATTATCCATCATAGAAGGCTTTAAGACAGGCGGCCTTTCGGGAAGCTGGCTCATGAAAGCCATAGGTATCCCGGTAAGCGCGCTCTTCGCGCTTTCAGGCACCCTCATGGTAATGGCAAAACTGGACCTTGCAAGGAAGATCGCCAAGCAGCAGGCCTTACAGCAGGATAAAAAAGCGGCAACCAAGATAGGAATAGGCGCTACTATGCTCAGGATACTATCCCCGGATGCAAGGATGATAGTAGTGGCCGCAGGCGTACTGGCAACACCGCTTGTAGCAATGGGGTTTTCCTCTATACCGGCAAAGATAGCCGCGGCCGTCTTATTTATAGGTATATCTTTACTCGTAGGCTATATGACACGCGGTATCATAAGAGGCATGATGGAGAGGGTCTCGGATTACTCCTTCCTGGCGAAAAGACGCACAGGCATATTCGGGATTAATTTGCCGCCCGCACTTTTAAGAATGAGCGGGCTCGGCAGTACCGCCGACACTATTAAAGAAACGATAGCCAAGTTTAAGGCGCGCGTAATCGAACCAGGAGAGACGAACCCAAGACAGCTGGCCGAAGATATTTTGGCGGATGCGGCCGCGAAGGATAAGCTTATCGCAGCCCTTATAAAGGCGAGGCCGCGCGCCCCGGGCGACGGAAAATTCTACACGCGCGAAGAGATCCGAAAAGCAGTTTCAAAAATCCCCGAAGATGTCTTAGGCACAGACAACCCCCTAACGAAAAGCGAAAGATCCGCATTTGAAAGAGCCGCCACCATGATGCTCATAGAGCTCGACCGCGCTAAAGTAGGCGTGGAGAGGCTCTTCTGGAACATGCGCGACCCCAAGAAACTCACGACAGGTTTAAATAAACTCCTCATGCCGGCCATGGGACTATCCATGCTCGGTTCAGCCCCCACAATGGCGGCCGTATCAGTAGTCTCCACGCAGAGCCAGCACGCGGGCGAGGCCTACAGCACTGTAACGGCCCCGAGTATCACAAAGGCCTATTCACGGGCACAGAACTTTTACAGGCGATTGGCTGAAGAGATGTTCGAAAAGGCCTTTGAACAGCCGCAGAAGCCCGGATTGGAAGAGAAGAAAGGCAAAATTACAGAGGCGGCCGTAGACTGGAAAGAGAGTTTTAAGGATAAGGTGGAAGATATAGCGCGCTCCGCGCAAAGAAACCGCAGAGAAAAGCGGCTGAAAGGCTATCTCGGCGCCGGGGAAAGGAGCAGGCTTAAGGGGCTCGAGAAAGAAATAAAGAACGCGCAGAAGAGATGGGCCGCAGCAAAGACCGATAAGGACAGGATCCGGGCGCGCATAGGCATTGAAGAGGCGCTTCTGGCGAAATATCGGTTTATACAGGAAAGGATGGCCGGAAAAGTCAAGCCTCAAAACGAGGACCTGATATATCTTAATAAAGAAATAGCAAACTTAACCAAGACCATTACCTTTATGACGGCACAGGCGGATTATGATTCCGCTAGTGAGGGCCTTATGTCTAAGGCAGACGGCCTCGATGCGGAGGCGGTATACTGGGTAGACCAGGTAAAGAGATACCACCTGTCTGAGAAAAGAGAGGATGAAACAGACGACCTGCTTGCCATGGCCAACTTCGAAGGTATAAAGAACGCCGGGGAGATGCTTTCCTACCTTACTTTGCTCCACAGATCTAATAAAGCCGAATTCGAAGCCATGTTTAACATTATGATGGGGCAGAGAGGGCCTGAAAGAGAGGCTGCGCCGCCGCCTCCTCCTCCTGGCTTGGCACAGGCAGAGGCAGTCTTTGACGCTAAGCATTCCATAACCGTTTTTGTAATAGCAAAGAAGAGGCTCGACGAACTCATGTACGACTATCGCCTCTTCTCTATAGAGCGCAGGATGGAAGAGGCGGAGGGTGATGAGAAGGAAGAGCTCGAAAGGGCGAAGGCTTCCTTGATCGCGGAACATAGCGCCGAAGAATTCCGGGAAGAAAAAGAGGCGATAAAAGACCGTTTCCGAAAAGAGAGAAAAGAGCGCCTGGAGCTTTTGGGGCTGGCGGATCAGGAAAAACTTATAGACAGCTTCACAGCCCGATGGTTAAGGGAGACTTCAGAAGATAAAGCGGCTGACGCTGAGGCCATTTTGAAGGAAGACGACTTTGCCGCCGTAAGCGGCGATGAGGAATTTGTCACTCACGCGCCTGTGCTTGCCGAAGAGACCACTTTATTCGATAGCGAGATAGAGGAGATAGACGAAAAGATCAAGACTGCGGCGGAAAAAGCGGAAGACCTGGAGTACGAATACCGGTTTTACTCAATAAGCCGCGCGGCACAGGAGGCAGAGGGTGAAGAGGCTGAAGAGCTTCTTAAGAGAAAGGCCCTTCTTGCGAAGGAGCGCGATATAACCCTGCTAAAGAGAAAAAAAGCCGTGCTTGCGAAGGACAAAAAAGAGCTGGAAGAAAAGAAAGAAAGAATACTCAAAGACGATCTTTATTCGGCCTTATTCAAAAGAATGCAAAAAGCGCGGGAAAATAATGAGGAATTGGCGCCGGCCGATATCCTCACCGAAGGGGCATTCCAGTTTTTCGGCGAATTACAGGAGGAGGATGTGGACGGGATTATGGTGTCTCTGTCAACGCTTTTTTCTGATATAGAACGGCAGAAAGACGCGGAAGAATCTCTGGCCGGGTCCCTTGAAGCCGCCGGAACAAAAAGAGATGACCTGGAATATGAGCGCGAGATCTTGGCCATAGACCGCATGATAAGAGAGGATAAGGACGGCCGCGCCCAAGAGCTGCGCAAGGAAAAAGAGGCCCTCACAGCGTCACGGCGTGTTACCCTGCTTAAGAGAGAAAAATCCGGGCTTACCGAAGAACAGGCGGAACTCAAAGAGGAAGAAGAAGAGAGATCCGATTCAATCGCGGGGAGGCTTAAAGAGCTGGAAGGCAAGATAAAGGCCGCCGCGGAAAAGGCAGAGGACCTTAAATATGAACGCCAGCTTTTGAGCATAGGCCGCATGATAAGAGAGGCTAAAGCCGGAGAAAAGAAGGACCTGCGGAGAAAGAAAGAGAGGCTCACAGTATCACGCGAAATTCTTCTGCTGAATAGAAAAGCCGCTGCCCTTTTTGAAGAGCGCGCTGAGCTCGCAAAAGAGATGGCGCAAAGTCTTGAACTCCTGGGGCTTTCGGACCAAGAGGAGCTTGTAGGCCGCTTCATAGCCCGACGGTCCGAAGAAGCGCGCGAGGGCAGGGAGCCTGACGCGCGGGCCATGCTGAATGAGGATGAATTCGCCGCCGCGGGAAAAGATGAAGAATTCGTTACGCACGTACCTCTTTTTGCCGAGAGATTCGCCCTGCTCGAGGGTAAAGAAAAAGATATAAGCGGCAGGATCGCAGAGATAGAAAAGAGGTTAAGGGAAAAAGAACGCATACGGGAGGCGGAAGAGATAAAGGCCGCCCTGGCCGGCACAAGGGCCGGCATAGAGCATATAGGCGCTGTTACAGAAACAACGGATCCGGATTATATGAAAGCCAGGCAATTAGAGGCTCTGAAAATCGTTCTCAAGGCCCGGTTGAAACGCGCGCAGGCAAAAAGCGCCTACGAAGACGCCCGCGGCGGGCTTTCACAGGCGCAGAAGCAATTACTGGATGGGGCAGTAGGTTTTATGGGGTGTATACCGGATGGCGCTGTTTCGTCTCTCGAAAGAGCGCTTGCCTTTTCCAAAAGCATTTCTCAGAGGATGCAGACCGGGCCCGCAGTCAGCAGGGCCGCCCCCGGGCAGAGCGAGGACGAAGAGGCTATTATAAAGATAGAGCCTGTTTTTAAAGAATACCTGGAGGCAGAAGAGACCTTATCAGAGGTGAATGCTGCTTATCATGAGATAAACAGCATTATATCAAAGATTTCCGCAGGAGATGTAAAACCCACGGAAGGCCTGGAGACAATAGAAGAACACTTCAAAAAACTTACAGAGGCCTTTCCTGTAAAACCTGAAGAGATGCCTGTGGAACAACAGGCTGCCCATAAAATTGCAACAGCTCCCATGCCGCTGCCGGAGCGCAGCTACGGGCGTCGGCTCCTCGTGCGGATTCGCG
>CAZKWI010000011.1:4852-33519 GCA_964556455.1 uncultured Planctomycetia bacterium
TGATAGGCAAAAAGATCGCCCAGGTGAAAAGACGAAAGTGGAAGCTTCGATGGGCGCCATGTTCGCGGTCGAAGATGACATAAGAGACAGCGAGAAGAAGGAAGCCAGGAAGGCTGAATTAAAGGCCCAGGCTGCGCCGGAGGTGAAACCGGCATATGACTTTGATCCTTTGAAGGCGGACAGGGTCACGCCTGTAATGCCTGCCGGGGAGCTATTGTCTACATATATTAATCCGAGATTTAAGTATTTTGATGCGATGCCGGCCGAAAAGAAAATAGACTCTCTCAGAAGTTTTATAGGTGAGGTCCTTACCCTATACCGCAATAAAATAAGTGACGCCGATGCTGACGCGCATATCCTCAAGATACGCCACAGGGGCGTAGCGTTTCTCTATTATCTACGGGCATTCACGGATCCGGAGGACCCTGTACGAGAATTATTGGCCTCTATGCCTGATGACGAAAAGGGCCTCCGCGTGTTTGCGGGCGCAGCCGATGATACGAGGACGCGCCAGGCGGCTGAAGTCGCGCTCTATTTAAACGAGTTGGGCATAGAAAAAGCGGATTATGCCGGAGAGAAAAAGCGTCCGGAAACCGGACCACCCGCGGAAAGACCCGCACCGAAACCAAAAACAGAGCCGCAAGCGAAAAAAGCACCCGCCAAAGCCATGCCGGGTAAGCCCGCAGATGAAATAACCTCTATTCAGGATTTAGAAAGATATAAGCTTGGAAATTACGAAAGGGCGCAAAGGGCGGCAATACTCTTTGGCTACATCTGTGCCTATATGGAGTTTGTCGAGGCCAACCTGACCAAGGAAGAGATGGAGCTCAGGGGCGATAAGGAAAAAGTAAACCTTTTCCTGAGCAGGCTGAAATCGAACAGCATGAGAAACGGGGCTGCCAGTGTCTATTATTATGAAGGCGAAGACGAGTATATCCCACACGGGTCGCAAAAGGGAAAGAAATTGGTATTAAGTGTTTCCAGTGTCTGGGAGGAAGAATCATTTGAAGAAGATGGAAATACCTATCTTATTGACAAAAACAATATTGTTGTTGTCACCCCGGATGGTGTATTCAGGCTTACGGTAATTAAAAAACCTGACGGGACAAATAAATACGTAGTTGAAGCATTGCCGGTTGAAGTACCTAAAGTTACAGAAGAAAAACCTACGACGGCGCCTAAAACCAAACCTGCAGAAGAACCAAAGGAAACCAAGCCAGCGGAAGAAGCAAAAGAAGCCAAGCCTGCGGAAGAGCCTAAGAAAGAAGCTCTCCCTGAAAAGGCAGTACCTCCTGAAAAACCTGAAGAAAAACCGGTCCCTAAAAAGGTAACGCCTCCTGCTGAGGAACCAAAAGAAACCAAACCTGCGGTAGAACCAAAAGAAACCAAACCTGCAAAACCACTGGCAGAGAAACCCGCGCCGCCTCCGAAAAAGGAACCACCTGTGCCGCAGGAGGTGAAACCGGCTGAAGAGCCGGCTCTGCCTGCTAAGGTGATGCCTGAGGATGAGGAGGAGACATCCAAGATTGCTTCGTCGCCCGACGTAACATCTCAGGCTCCTCGCAAAGACAGGGCAGCTAAAGATAGGGCAGCTGATGTATTGGCGCCGGCTGGTATCGCCGGCTGGATAAACGACAGGATAAGAGACGCCGATGGCATGGTTAGACAAGGGCTCGATAGGGCAGCTCATACCATAAGGGACTGGAGAGAAACAGGGCCGGTGAATAAGATTACCTATAAACTGGACCATTACAAGGATAACATAAGGACCGAGTCCGAAGGTACAACGCGCAAGATAAATGAGACGAAAGAAGAACTTGAGAAACTGGACAAGAAGGAGCATGAGCGCAGGGAGGCTGAATATCAAAAGGCGCTCGAGGAACGCGCCATTATCATAAAGGATGTTGAGGAAGACGCACAGCAACACGAAGCCGAAGAGGCAATACTCGCGACCCATAAGGCCTATCAATATAAGGCCCAAGCCTTAGGCAAAAATATCAGGGTAGTCTATAAGGTGAAAACGGACGGCGGGGTCATTAGCGCCGTAGAGGCGGATTTTGTCCCGCTGGAGAACCCCGGCAGCCCATCTGCTGTCTACGATAAGGATAAAGAGTATTTCCTGGAAGTGGACGGCAAGGCGCTGGAAGAAGACCCTATCCGCAACCGTAAGGACTTCCAGCGGTCGATGGCCGAATATTACGCTAAGAACAAGGCCCGCAAGTCCATGGAAAAAGAGAAGTTCGAAAATATCTCCATCGACGAATTTGTGGCATTATACATAAACCAGAACCTGCACGGTAAGATAGCCAGGATGGACCACAAGATAGCGGGGCTCATGATAAGCCACGCCAGGTTTACACGCAGCGGCATGCGCACCGGCGTATACGCCAACATGGGCATCGCCGCGGGCATAGAGTTCAGGTTTGATTCCAGCACAGGTAAGGCCGTCGGCGCCGCGAGGATGAAGCAGATAGTCGAGGATAAGGAGTTCCAGGCCGTGATGACCGAGCTCGCGAGGGAAGGCGCCAGGCTCTATATAGAGCTGGAGAGGGCCAAGGACGCGTATAAAGAGACCGAGGAGAGGTACTTCGAGCTTAAGGAGAAGGTCCTCGCGGACTGCAGGGCAGGGGAAGATGATATGCCTCTCTGCCTTGATGCCCCCAGGAACCTCGCCAAGTATTATGAGATATCCATAGAGCGTCATGAACGCTTTGTGAAGTTCATGAGGCTCCAGCATGAGATAAAGAGTAAGATTGGCCTCACCGATACAGAGCAGGACGACTGGATCATAGGCACAAAGGATGTGCCGGAACCCAAAGAGCCGGCCATCCAGGGCATGGACCCGATCGTCCAGGGCTTAATAGAAAGCGCGCCGTATACAGCCGAGACCATCGCCCAGGGCCCGAGAGAGACCGCGCCTTACGCGGCCAGGACGAATGTCAACGAATGGATCCCTCCGGGAAAGATTACCGGAGGCCTCTTCGCGGGCTTCGCCCTCCCGGGAGGGCCGACCGTATCATTTGTCGTAGATTTCTTATTGTGGGACGGCGGCTATTCGCGCTCTGTAAAACACGCCTCCGCGGTTATGAAGGATAAGCGGACCGTTGAATATATTATAAAGGTCTTCAGCCGCATACAGGATATAAGGATCCAGGAACTTACGCTGAAGCAGGTGGAAGAAGAGCTAAAGGCCATTGAAAAGGATATAGAGAAGGCCCAACAACTTACAGACATCTCACAGGCAGGCTTTGAGGAGATCAAGGTCATGGACAGGGAGGCGTGGATGCGCGACTGGGAGAAGCTCTATGACCTCGAGCTTAAAAAAATAGACCTCATCGCCAGGAGGAGCATCCTTATCTTGACCGGAGACCCTATTAGGATCCCACCGCCGGAAGAGAGCCCGTACCCGCCTATGGACCTTGGCATGATGAAAGACCTGCTCGATGTAAAATGGGACCTTTCCGAAGAAGATACAGTAAGCCGCAGATGGCTCGCTAAGATACGCCGTATCGCAGCCAATGCCGAAAAAGAACACGGAACTGAAGAAGAACGCATAAACGCGTATAATGAACTTTATAACACCTTTTATGGTATAGGCAGGCAATGGGAATTTGAGAACGCAAAACTTGAAGAGCGGCTCGCGGATAGTTACGGAAACATGCGTGAAAAGAGCCTCAATTCCAGCCTCCACCTGCAGCTTGGGGCCCAGTGGAGCCTCGCTACAGGCTTTTCGCCGGTCGCGGCGATCATGCTCCAGATGAATCTCTTCAAAGCAGAACGCGCCGCGCGGTACCGCGAGATGCACGTCACAGGAGTAGAGAGCGTCAAGATCAACAAAGAGAGGCTGCGCAATTTCTATTACAGGCACCTCCTGAGGGCATACTGGCAGCATATGAAGCTCCAGTCCGCCAAACAGAACCTTGCCGATACCATACGCATATTGGAGGGAATGTATGACGAGATGACAGGCTTCGATACGATCGATAAAGATTTTTTCGGCGGCCAACTGCGCGAGAACCCGGAATTGGCAGAGGCTATACGCGCAGCCGCCGCGAAAAAGGATTTTGAAACGGCGGCCGATTTAATAAAAAATAATACCGAATACGTAAGGACAGCCAAAGAGCTGAAAGGCCTCATAGGCAAATATACAACGCACCAGATAGTGGACATGAGCCTCTCCCTCTCCCGCGCGAAGATACTCATGAAACAGTATATCTTCTCGGAAGAGATACTCCAGCTGCAGTTAAAAGACATCCTCGGGTGCGCTGTTAACGAGAAGATCACCCTGAAGCCGTTCGCGGACCCGATAGAAGAGCTTGATATTGCGTTTTATGAAGGCAAGGCCTCAAAAGATGTTATAAAGAGACTCCGCGCCACAGACGGCAGTATTCCCGAGCTTATACGGGTGATCCGCGAGACGACCGGCCGCGAAGTAACAGCGGAGGAGGTGACAGACGCTGTTATGGTGGTGGATAAGGCCCTTAAAGAGGCCAAGAAAGACGTAAGAGACGACATATTCCCCGCGTACGACCCGATGCTCGATATACGCGCTGCTGAAGCCGCCCTGAAGTATGCGCAGGCTGAGACCGGCGCCGCGTACTCCAGGAGGCCTCTAAAATTCGGCATCGGCTTTGGTCTTCCGTCGGGTATAGTGCTCGACCTCGGCGGCGTCATAAACCTGATAGCGGAGAAGATAGGCAATGCCCGCGGCAGGGAGAGCCCCAGGCAGAAGGCAGACAGGGCCTACCAGATACGCTCTGACATAATAGAGTCGCGCCGTGAATTCGGCAGGATAAAAGAGATACAGGACCGGGCTAAAAAGATAGGAGACCTTAAGGCCCTTAAGAAGAGCGCCATCGACAAGAAGAGGCTCGCGCTTGAGCTCCTTATGCTCGACGACATCGATCTCGACAGCGCGAGAAACCGAAAAGAAGACGGGGCGATGAAGAGGGTCGATTACGATACCCTGCGCCTCAACAGGTTGGCGCTCAACGTGCTGTACAAGAGCGCGGTTATACACCTGAGGGAGATCGAGATGCTGCTTGAACTCGAGACGAAGAATGAGTTTAAGCCGGAATACGACCGCACTATCGTCCTTGAGAACCCTGAAGAGGGGATAGAATGTATCCTCAGGAATAACCCGGCAGCCCTTATGGAACAGAGCGCCAAGAATAAGCTTAAAGGTTACGCGTCCACCGGTATGGGCGGATCATACGGCGCCAGGGCCGGTAAAGCCGCTTTTGTGGCAGGACAGCATGATGAGAATACAAGGGTCCTGATAAAAGACTTCCTCGGGGACTGGGAAGATTACATGCAGACGACATCAGAGCTCACGCACGCGATGCTCAGGGCCAATTTCTATGAGCGCAAATCGCGCAAAGGGGATATACTCCGGGAGGAGACAAGGGATACGCCGGTGGCAGGCCTTATATATGAATCTACCATAGGCGCCCTTATACCGGATAAGAAAGAGCCTGATCCGGAGGATCAAAGGAGCCTGCTCACACAGCTTGTGCCGGGAATAGGGCGCATCGCCAACGCGAAGGCGCGGCGCGAATATATAGATCGCATGAACAGGGAGAAGATGAGGATAAGCGAGCTTAAGGCGCACCTGGCCAGCCTCAAGCAACGGATAGCGATTACAATCTCGGGCAAAGATAATGTAAATGTCGAGATCGCCGGGTACAATCCCGATGATATAGATCCAAAAGACCCCTTGTCAGGTTTCGAAGTCTATCCCAGGGTAAAATGCATACAGGATATGAACGCGGTGACGAGCGTCTTATTCAGGCTGGGGCTTTCGCGGGCAGCGCACCATACGCAGATCACAGAGGACTCGCAGGAGGTAGCGATGGCCGTGGCCAATTCATTCAAAGACCCGAATGTCGCGGCGATATACCTCCACCACCCTGCGCGCCCCATAGAGCGGGGCGCGATCCCGGCCGAAGAGATAGCCAGGCAGGGGCTCATAACTGCCCAGGCCCACGATGCTGCGTGGCGGGAAACAAAAGACCTGGAGCTTGCTTATACGCACCTTATGTCGAGGCTCCAGAGGCTCTCCAGCCGTTACAAGTCAGCCTTGGATGCCTACAATGTGATGATGGCTGACGAGCCTGCGATTGTGAGGCAGATCGTCTCTACCGTAGCATCAGACCTTGCAGAGGCCGAAAGAGACCTTATGAAGACATACCACGCGTTCTTATCCATAAACGAGCTTATCGACCAGCGGCTGAGGTTCTATACCCGCGGACTTCCTGAAAAAGACCAGCTGAACCTTGAGAAGGTGATCGGGCCTGAAGGCATGGCCAATCTCGAGCTTGATATTGCACCCGGGGCAGCGGGTAGAGAAACCGGCATATGGCACGATATCTTCCGCAGGAAACGCGCCCTGGAAGCGCAGAGGTTCGTTGTTGAATCTTACAAGCCGGCGCCGGATGACAACACCTACTACAGCGAAAGCTCTATCAGGAAGGGCCTGAAAGACTTCGAGAAGGGACTGAAGAGATACCTCGCCGCCATACAGATGGGCTTCAACATGGAAGGGGCGGTCACGGGCATCAACAGTTATGATTTTGACGAGATACCGAGAGACGCTAAGTATTATGAAGCGATTGAGGTAAAGATCACTCACGGCCTGCTAGAACCTTTCGGGATCAAGCTTGTGAAATTATACCAAAAGCCTGACCCGGACAGGGATGGCCAGACGGCTGAAGATGTACTGCCGGAGGATATCAGAAAGGCCCTGAACGACCCTGAAAACATCGAGCGCCGGGTCTACTTAGACGGCGGCAGGCGCATCATATTAAAGTATGTCCACGCGCTGAAGCTTGATGAGGAAAACAATGTAGCAAAGGTATATGAACATATTGATGATGACATGCCTGTACTCGTTTCCGAAGTCCCTGTTACAAGCGTCAGGCAATACTTGAGCATACAGGATGCCGACCCTCTCATATTAAGCCAGTTGGGCATTGACGATGAGACCCTTAGCGAGGAGTTTAAAGACGAGGATATCCAGAAGATAGAGGCAGAGGCGAGAAAAAAGACAGAGGATCTGCGCAAAGAGATCAAAGAGACCGGGGAGAATATAACCAGGCTCAAAGGGGAGCTCGCGGCCCTGCGCGTTAAATGGAGCGATGATTACAAGACGTGGAAGAAGGTAAGCGAGGATGTAACGAGGTATAAGAAGTTAAGAAACTGGAACGAGCCCGGGATTGGGGAAGGATGGATTGCCCACTTGAAGGGGCTGAAGGCTGAGGTTGAAAATGCCGCCGGCCAGACCAAAACAGCGCAGGAAGAACTGGCCGCTGCTGAAGCAGGCCTCGAGAAGGCAAAAGAACTCTTTGAGACGGCATACACCACTTACAAAAGAGACCTGCTCCTGGGCCATCTCAAGAAATCGGAAGAATGGCCTAAATGGGCGCGCGCCCGTTTCTTCCAGGTGCCGGCAGGGGATTCACAAAGGTTTATAGAGACGAGGCTCATCGCCTATGAAGATTTTGCCGCGTGGATGGCGATGGACGAGAAAGAGCGGGCCAGGGCGATCCCGGACAGGATAGTCTTCGGCACAGGGATGGGATTTAAGAGCATGAACGATTTTGTGAGCCCTGACCGCCAGAAACAGGCCCAGCATTATATGATCGCGCTTTTGGAAGGTGGGGCAGCTATCGCTGACCCGCAGCATATAACATACAGGCCGCTTATGATCAAGACCGCGGCATCGCTTAAAGATATGGTGCACAGGGACATGCTGGACGTCATAGGCCATATTAACGGCCGGATGAGCCAGCTGGGTAATGGTGACCAGGAGATAGAGGAGAGCGATTATCTTGACCGCGAGAAGGGCGAGATCATAGGGACGAGCACCTACCGCAACCTCAAAGACGGGACGATCAGGGTGCGCATATGGGGTGTTAAAGAGGCGAATGATAATCTCAAGAGTATAATGAACAGCTATCTTGTGAGCCTTCGTCCTCCCATGACCTGGGGTGAGTTTAGAGAGACATTTACCAAAGAATACGGCCGTAAGTACTTTAAAAATCCTACTGCTAAAGATGCTGATGGAAACTTCGAGCTGCCCGGGATACTGGAGGAGTTTTTTGATAAGGTCAAGCGCAAAGAGGTCGTACCGAAACCCGTGGAGATCCGGGGCATTACCCCCGCGAGGGCGCTCAAGGCCGCAAGAGACGTTGTATACGACGCGTTGAAGCTGGCCGATAGACAGATGGAACTCGAGAGGCTCGAGAGGAGCCTGGATATGGCGCGCGCGCGAGAAAATGTCCGCGTAAAGACCGACCAGATGCAGGCAAGCCAGGATGAGCGAGAGAAAGCCTCCCTGCGCGCAGAGATAGCAGGCATGCTTAAGACTGCGGAGACAGAAGACCGGAAGCTCGCCAGGCGCCTGGCTCAATCCCGCCAGGCCCTCAACATCATCCGCCAGGACGTAGGGCGCGTGGCAGGGAAACTATCAGTCTGGAATGCGTACTTAAGTAAGATAAACAGGCTCGTGGATGAGTATCGCGAAAAGGGCAAGTCTGACGACTGGCTCCGGAAGAAGAAATACCTGGGAAATCAGAAGCTGGCGGTAAAGACGGTAAAGGATCTGACAGAAAAGCTGAAGCCCAAAAACGACGAGCTTGAAGCCGGAGCAAAAGAGATAGAGGCCATAGAAAGCCAGATAGAGGTATACCGCGCGAGCGCGGAGACCAGGGAAGAATACAGGGGCAGGCTCATACTTGATGCCACCCGCGAGATATTCCAGACAGGGGTCGAGCTGGTGTACCATGAATCCGACCTCGAGATGATAAAGGATAATATCACGTGGGGCGAGAGGCGAAAAGATAATCTCCTGGTAAAGAAGAATAAAGAGAGGCTTGCCGCAATAGAAAAAGAGATAGAAAAACTCCGCGCCAAAAAGGCTGAACTCGAGAAGAACCTCGAGGATTACAGAAACGATAAACTCCCTGAAAGGCAATTCCCGAAACCTGAACCAGAAATTAAGCCTGAAGCCAAGCCGGAAGCAAAGCCAAAACCCGAAGTAGAGCCTGAAATTAAGTCTGAGATCAAGCCGGAACCGGAAACCACTCTTCCGGCAAAAGTGGATAAGGCTGGACCAGTAGAAAGGGCGCCGCCCAAAGTAGAGCCTAAGCCTGCGGAAAAACCGGCGCCAAAAGCAGAACCGGCGAAAAAAGCGCTACGCATTACACACGATCCTTCCGAAGATATCGAAACTTTAAAGAAGAGACAAGGCGAACTTTACAGCGCAGAAGACGGAGTGTGCGATGTATTTCTGGCGATGGCCGGGAGAGATCTCGATAGGGCCAAAGAGTCGAAAGATGAAAAGAAGATAAAAGCGGCAGAAGAAAAACTCGCAGGATGGCAGAGCTACCGCAAGGACCTCGATTTCGGCATAGCACTCCCGTTACAGCCGGGCACAGGCAGTTACATCCCGCTCGGTAAACCCACCAAGACAGACGGCGCCGACCCTCTTTCCAGGATCACGCTATACAAAGGCCATCTCTTCTATGTAGATACTACTGAAGATGAAGAAGAATGGCAGATGGTCCTTTTGGCGCCGGAAAGCTGGAAAGCGTTTAACTTCGTAGAGGAACCCACAGAGGAAGCGGCGGCAAAAGAAGCGCCTCAGGAGGTAGAAGAATTTATAAAGAGCGGGTTGGAAAAGGCACGCCAGAAATGGATAAGGGATAAGATCCTCGCTGTAGCCGAGGCAAAGTTAGGGCGTACGCAGCGCGAGATGGGGCTTGGTGGCGGCTGGTGCTCAAAGTTTTGTACGTGGGTTTTCGTAGAAGCCGGAGTCCCTCTTATTACGGCAGGAACCCAGGGTAACTGGATGGGAAGGACATGGTACAAGAGCGAAGAAGGGCGCTGGATAGAGCGCGGAGACCCGGAGTGGAAGACCTACACACCTCAACCTGGAGACGTGCTGAACTTATCCGGAACCGGAAGAGTAGTCAGCAGTGGACGCGGAAGAGGTCTGCTTGGGTTTATAAGAAAGGCTATAGCCAGTCTTGTGCCTGGCAGAAGCGTGGGGCATGTCGGGATAGTCGAGCGCGTAGATAAAGATGGCACCCTGCATACTATCGAAGGTAATGTTGTCGGAGTCGACGGCAGTAAAGTGCGGCGTGGAACCTACCCGAACTACCGCAATAATAGCCGCGTCGAGGGATTCTATCTGCCGTTTAAAACAATCTTCAGAGAGAAAGAGCTGCAACAGGCAGAGCCTGCAGCTGAGGAAAAACCTCAACCCGAATCTACCACAGCGGCCGAGGCGCGCAAGAAACTCAGCGAGATAGCTGAGGACCTCAAAGACGCCGGGGCGTTACTGCAGCTTCTCGCGGGCGGCAGCAGGGCCCGCAGCATGGTTGCCATGGGTGTGCTGCAGGCCGGGCAGCAGGCGGGCGAGAGGGTAGGAAAAAGGGCTGGAGATCCCTCCAAGGTCAGCGTGGTTCTGAACGAGCAAGGCATGTGGCTAAATGTGAACGGCGAGCTGTGGTCAGGGGCGCCTGGATTTGCCTATCAGCCTGTGCCTGGCAGCGCGCATATAAACAGTTACGAGCGCGGAAGGCTGGCTTACCTATATAAGGCATTACTGCCGGAAGGCGGCCGCGGGATAGATGGTACGAAATACCCTGATCTGGTCAGATTGGCGCAGAGCTCGAGCGGTGCACGGGCCCAGGGGCATGCGGAGATGCTGGCCAAATCAGGGGCGAAGTTCATAAGGACATATAATCTCTCAGCTACGACAGAGGATGACTTAAAGCAGGTCTCGAGAATATTCGAGTGGCTGTATGAGGAACACGATATCATGTTCATAGCAGGCATGTATGACCCTTCTGCGAGCGATGTCAGGAAGACCGCCAGGATCTTAAAGAATAACCCTGGACTTCTTATCTATGACGGCTGGAACGAGATGGATATGACGAAGGAGGGCAGAAAAACTACCACCGTCCGGGAAGCCAACAGGCTGGCAGGGGTCTTAAAAGAAGTCGATACGACCCACCCGATAGCGATCGTCCTATCCGAGAGTGTCGGTGGCGGCATTGTCGATGCGGCAAGCGAGGCGGAGAATATCGATATAGTAAGTATCAATCCTTACAATAGCGGCGCGCAAAACAGGCGTAAAGCCGAGAGCTTGCAGAGACTCTGCCCCACCAAGGCGGTAATGATAGGCGAGACAGGCGTAAGAGTAGATTCCGGTGCCAGAGCCAGCCGGCTTCAGGAGTTAGCACAGGCACTGACGATGACAGAGAAAGATAAACCTGTTGCCCCTGTTCTTGTCACTTATTTCGAATTTACCCCTGAAAAATGGAAAGACATGTACAAGGATAATGCCTGGTGGTTTATCGATGGTAATAATAACCCCATGCCCGGATTGGCCCTTATGGCAGAGATATTTAATAAGTGGGTCCCCGGCGGAGAAGAAGGAGAAGCCGCGAAAGAAGCTCCGGCGAAAGAGGCACCCGCTGTCCCTAAGATGGAAGCGCCGGCACCGAAAGAAACCGCAAAACCGGATACCGCGGTCAAGAAGGTTGCGACTCCGACCCCGGGGGTCGAGCCGGAGGCCAGGCCAGAAGTCGCGCCGAAAGCCAAGCCCGCACCCCCTGTCATTCCCGCAAAGCTTGTCCCCACGAAAGGGGGGACGGGAATCCAGGATGTGGATCCCCGCTTACGCGGGGATGACACTATACAGAAAGACGGCGCCAGGGCCTACCACGACGGAAGAAGGATCATCCCGGAGGCGGATGTCGCGTTCGTCAAAAAGCTCAAAGGCTTCAGTTCAGGCTATACCAAGAGCTGTTCGCTCATAGATGAGGTGATAAACGAGCGCGGCCAGGAAGAGAGCAAAGGGCCGCTCAACAGGACATGGCTCCTTAAGGTCAACCTCACAGGAGACTTTGCCGGCCTTGATGTAAGTTACGGCGAATCACTCACCTTCACTTTAGACAGCAATGTCAGGATAAACAACCGCCCGCTCGAGATCAACGACCGCGATTTTACCATTCTCGGTAAGAATAAGTTCAGGATAAAGGCGGATGACGGCACCTGGAGAAAGTTCGATCCGGCAAAAGATGTTATCCAGGCGGATATAGCGGGGAGGGTGCTTACGGCCAGGCAGTTGAGGGATTTCTATAATTTAGATGTCGAACCGAGCAATGAAGTGGCGTGTATCATCCTCTCGTCCATCAGAGGGCAGAATGGCTTTAAGATGAAGGACTTCAACCCCCATCTCCTGGATGACCCTGAAATGAACCTCTGGACGTCAGACTTCAGGATGATGATCCCGAGAGGCGGCACAAAAAATAACGAATACGCCCTCTGGGAAGTGAGAGATTACCGCAAGATCTCGACAGGCAGTACCCTCTACACAGGCGATGAGCCCGAATACACGACGAGCATGCATTATTACGACAAAGACGGCGTCTTGCGCTTCTCTTACGCGAACAACAAGATGAGCGTTGTATTTTATAACGGCCGTACCGGCAAAGAATGGCACCGGGACATGTACTTTGTGGAGGATGCAGCCCTCAGGACAGACAAAGGCACGTTTGAGAATCCAGAAGAGATAGAGATGCATATCAAGAGACGCACAGATGTAGAAGGCGATACGGAGCACCTTATATCAGGTAATGAGGTCACGGAAGGCAGGCTCCGCGTCATACTGAAGAGCGAGCTTGTAAGGGCCAAAGATAAGACCTGGCCTGGCGGAAGGCTCCTCCATATAGAGCTCGACCGCGATACAGGCGAGCACATATTGTTTACCGACCTTGAGATGGGCATAGCGGACTTAACCCCGCAGGAAGTCGTAAGGCGCCTCAATGCCACAGGCGCAGACGGCAATCCCGCAGAGATTATAACGGTAAACGGCAAGACCATGGGCGTCAAGTATTACCTTGAGAAGTTCAGGGGCGCCTATAACCGGTCGACTAACCTCAGGGATATCGTCATCCTTGAAAACAGGGATAGGACAGAAGAAGATGGCAGGGGCGGCATAAGCCTGGAGCTGGCTATGTCGATCCTCATCCTGAAAGACACCGGGCTTATTGAGAATGAAAAGATGCAGGAGCTCCTTGGAAGCGGAAAGGACGAAAGCGCCCTTAAGATAAGGGATGCGGCCCATGCCGTACGGAAGAAGCTCCTGGATGGAGCGTGCTCAACAGACGAGATGCTCTTCTACGGCCCTTCAGGCCTGCTCAGGGGGTCGCTGGTCTCACTGGCTACGAGGTATGATATAGACCAGCTGCAGGCTGTAATCGCTAACCTCGAGGCAAAGATGGCCGGTCTTGACCCGAATAAGACAGAAGACGCCAAGGATATAACAGCCCTAACTCTCCTTATCCATCGGCTCAAGGTAAGGCGCGACCGCTTAGAACGAGGTACACAGGACGCCATAAAGGTCGTTGAACAGAAGAGGGCTTTTGATGAAGCGAGGGAGTATACGAAAGCGATAGACGTATACCGCGTCACAGCTCCCGCTAGCGTCACAGATGACAGAGCTACCGGCAAGATGGAAATAAAAGGCGCACCCGATGCGCATGGCCAGATGAGGCCGCTGAGGCTGGATGAGATGCTCAAATCCAATAAAGGCATCGTCCGCCATCTCGAAAAAGGCAAGATATCCGGCCACAGTGTAAATGAAGATCCTGAAAAAGACAAGCTCACCATAACCGAGATGGACGTCCTGCGCGAGGACGGAACAACAGCATACAAAAAGAGGGAGATATTCAACGACGACGGCAAGATGGTAGAGCGGCAGATAGACATCATAAGGGACGACCGGAAGGTCGGCTACTTCTCCTTCAGGATAGAGCGCGATAAAGAGGGCGAAGAGACAGGCATAAAGGCGTATTTCGTAAAGACAGAACCCGGAGCGGATATAGATATTGTGGTAAGCGAGCACCTGTTATATAGAGGTAAAGTCGTAGGCCACGACGGTGAGAATATTATAGCCGACATAGAGGTGATGCAGCCGGACGGTGAATCCGTGGCGTTTGAGAGGACGGATGTCTACAACCCGAAGGGTTTCCTTGTAGAGCAGCAGCTCAATGTGAACAGGGACGGCAGCGATATAGGCAGGGTGATCACATACATATCTTACGACGATAATAACGGCTATGACACCCGGGATACATGGTTTGTCAATAACGCGGGCAAAAGATTCAAAATGTCAAGCGGCAAATACAGGGACTACGACGAAAAAGGCTACGCTGTCGCGGATATTACGGTGTACCAGAAGGACGGATCGACCCCGGCTTATACAATGGTAGAGAGATACAACCATATGGACCAGTTTGCCAGCCAGGAGCTTGAGGTAAAAGATAACCGGGGCAATGTAACGGGCGACCTGGTAACCGGAGTGGTCATCGATGAAAACCACTATGTAGTGGGCCGCAAAACGACATTTGACAATAATAATGGCCAGCTCTTTGAAATATCAGAAGGCAGGATTATCAGATGGGAACAAAAAGGCGGGAAACCGACGGGGAACTCCACAGTAAAGATAGACGTCTACGACGAAAACAACGAAATCTTCTTCTCCAAGCTCGAGAAGTACGATATCGCCGGCAGGCTCATGTGGCAGGAGATTCCCATAGAGCGCAAAGGCCTTGTCGATAACTTTGACAGCTGGATAGATACGAATACGGCAAGGCTGAACGGCCCGAAGATCCTAACCATAGTTGATTATAAGAAAGACGGCGAAGAGACAGGCTATGAATATAAGCGGACGACGCAGTTTATAAATAAGGAAGAAGGCGTCATAAGCACCCTGTCAATAGGAAGACACATAGCTTATGATAAGTTCGGCAACAGCATAGTCCAGACAGATGTCCTGTATGAAGACCCGAACGGCGCTGTGGTCCCGGGAGAAGGGGATAACAAGAAGTACAGGGTAATATATTCCAAGCTTGAGATATACAACCCCACAGGCGGTCTTATGCGGCAGGAGATAGCCCTTGGTAAGGACGCGTATGATAATAATGGTAATCTTAAATTGGAGAAGTATAACATAGATCCAAACAGCGGCAGGAAAGACCCGGTGACCGGCCAAGTCGACCCCGAGTCACTTAGAGGCGAATACAGGATAACCGCGGACAGGATAGTCGTCATAAACGACTACAAGGACGGCCGTGAATGGAGGAGGAGGAGTTACTACAGGACAGCGGCAAACGATGTAAATACCCAGCTCTCAGACGGCATATACGAGAAGATCGCGACACAAGACGGCGAAAAACGCTCTCAAATAAAGATGCGCACGCTCCTTACTGACAAGCACGGCCGGTACTACGTGATCGATCCCAAGACCGGTAAGCGCACAGGCGCCATGACGACCGATATAAGCAAGGTCTATGTTGAAGTAGAGATCGAGGACGAAGCCGGAAACAAGCAAAAGGTAACCCGGCTCGCGGTAGATTACCTTGAGAGCACCGATTATTATGACCATGTCGGCAACCTCAAGCGCCAGGAGATACCGACTGACGGCGGCAATATAGTGGTAGAGGTGGAGTTCGATGTAGACCGTAAAGGAAGCCCCGCTACCAAAGGCCGCGAGTGGAGAAGGAAGACATTCTTCGTAGCCGATGACGGGATATTCAAGACACAGCTTTCAGAAGGCCTCTTCAAGGGCTATGACGAAAAGAACAGGGCCGAAGTGCAGTTCAGGGTGCTCATGACAGATGGAGAAGGCAATTACCTCAAGCCCCCGGATAAGACTTCAGGGGAGCGCGCCCCGCCTGTTCCGTTTGTCGATATTGACGGCATCTATGCCGCTGATGGCGAGACGCTCAACGTGGACTATTACGAAAAGACCGAATACTACAACCACGTGGGCCACCTTAAAGAACAGAGGATGCTGACAGACGGCGGTAAGATAGCGGTGTTAGTGGACCACTGGCACGGGCGTGAATACAGGAGAAGGACTTATTTCGTAGGGACGAACGGCCATGTCAGCCAGCTTTCAGAGGGCGAATTCGAAGGCTACACCGCTGACAAGAGGGCCGAAGTAACGATAAAGCTCTTCCTCGTAGACGAGAACGGCGATTACGTAACCCCCGCAGACCCCCAGACAGGTGCTTCTACACACATACCCGCGAAAGACGGCGTATACGACAAGAATACCGGTGCAATAAGGGTGGATTATATCCTTATGACCGAACACTATGATGCCGTCGGCAACATCAGATACCAGCATGTCCCCTCCCTGGATAAGAGTGGAAACCTCGAGGGACATATAGATACGACAATAGAATTCTTCAGGGGGCGCGAAAAGACCAGGACCACAGATTTTGTAGACACAAGCGGTAACGCAACCACCCTTTCTATAGGGAAGTTTGTGACCTACAAGGCCCGTAGAACAATAGACCCGCAGACAGGACAGCTCACTTCCCCTGCGATAGACGCCAACGGGAGGGTAATAAGCGATGCGATGGTCGCTATAGCGGTCTATGATGCCAAGGGCAACAATGTTTATATAAAGTTCGAACATTACGACTATGCCGGGAACTTAAGGAAAGAACAGATACCCACCTTTGACACGGGCGCGAAGATCGAGGGGGCCGTAACAACAGAATCAGAGTACGTAAACGGCCGCGAAAAGAAGCGAAACGCGTTTTTCGTCAACAATCAGGGAGTGGTAACCCTCTTATCCATAGGCGAATTTAAAGGCCATGTAGTCCGCAGGGATATAAACGGAGCTGTTATATCCGACAAACACAGACCGGGCAGGGCGGTGCGGGATACCAAAGTAGATATCACTCTTTATGACGAGGATCGGAACGAGCTCTATACAAAGTCAGAATTCTACACGACTACGGGCGATCTTATAAGGCAGGTAGTACCTGTATACAGGCGTGACGGCACAAAGGAAGGCGAGCTTATTGTAGAGGTAGATTTCAGGATGGGGCGCGAAGTAGAGAGGCGCTCGTACTTCAAGGCAGGCAATGAGATAACGCTCCTGTCGGCCGGAAAACTTGTAGAGTTCGTAAAACGTGAAGACGCCGAAGGCAATGTCCTGAAACAGAGAGACGAAAACGGAGATATCATACGCACATTTGACGCGAACGGCGAAGTAGAAATGGAGAAAGATAAAGACGGCAATGATGTGCCTAAGGGCAGGCCTGTGTGGGACGCGAAAGTGGATATCACCGTATTCGATGAAGACGCAAACGGCAAGCCGATAGGCATATACACGAAGACCGAATATTACGACTCTGTAGGCAACCTCAGGCGCCAGGATGTACCGATATTCGACGCCGAAGGAAAGCACGAAGGAGATATAGTCGTTATAGTAGAGTTCAAAGACGGCCGCGAGAGATTCCGACGCTCATACTTCCGCGACCATGACGGCAGTATGGACTTACTCTCAGTAGGAGAATATGTCAGGTTCAAAGAGCGCAGAAACGCAGCCGGCAACCTTGTCAGGGAAAATAACGACCCGAACGGCAGGATCATAAGGGACGCCGAGGTAGTGATCACCGTCAAAGGCAAGCCGGTAACAGGCGCGGACGGAAAAACGGTGCAGCCGGACATCTATAAGAAGATTGAGTATTACGACTACACAGGCAACCTTATCAAGCAGGTGGTGCCTACAGAGGTATATATAAAGAACTCCAAAGGCGAATACGTAGACCTGGACGGCAATGTAGTCACAAATGACAAGTCCAAATGGGTAAGGACGGTACAGGTAGACGAGAAGAATAAAGAGGTCAATATAATAACAAGGATAGATCAGATTGGAGTGCGCCTGGAGCGCGTAAATGAACTCATAGTGATAGACGTGGAGCTCGCAAAGGGCCGTGAAAAAGGAAGGAACGCATGGTTCGTAAGAAGAGACGCGTATCCCGGAGTGGAATACGATAGCGGCAAGGTCCTGCATGAGACGCAGCTTTCAAGGGGCACGTTTATAGAATGGGTAGAACGGGAGGATGAATCTGGCAACCCGATAGAAAAGATGGATAAAGACGGCAACCCGATAGACCACCCGCACATGAGGTTTATCCGCGATTCCAAAGTAAGGATCGAGGTGTTGGACAAGAATGGTAAGCAGATATATACCAAGGTCGAATACTATGACGTCGTAGGCAACCTCGTCCGCCAGGAGATACCGACCGAAGTATACAAGAAGAACGCGGACGGCAAGTATGTGGACAAGAATGGCAAAGTCCTTGAAAAGAAAGACTGGGATAAGAGGGTATCCACCGTTGACAAAAAAGGCAATATAGTGACCCATGTGGATGAGAATAACAAACCTCTCAAGAGCGAGAAGGTCGTCATAAATGTCGACTTCGAGAAAGGCCGCGAATGGAGGAGAAGGGCGTATTTCATAAGAGACGACGCGGACGGCAAAGAGGTCTTCAGGACACAGCTCTCAGACGGCCTCTTCACAGGCTATGATGAAGACGGAAGGGCGACGGTCGATATCAGGGTGCTCTTAACGAACAGGCACGGCGAGTATTATGTGCTCGACCCCAAGACAGGCAAGCGCCTCATAGACACCGCTACCAGCAAGCCTATGATGACCAAAGACCTGGATAAGATATACGCCGCAGATGGCAGGACCCTGCTCGTGGATTCATACAAAAAGACCGAGCATTATGACCATATTGGCAGGCTCCAGCAGCAGGAGATAGAGGCACTCAATAAAGACGGCGAGAAGGAAGGGATCATAAGGATAATAGTAGGGTTCAAAGATGGCCGCGAGCACAAAAGAAGCGCTTTCTTCATAGAAGAAAAAGACGGTGAGGAAACGGGCTTTGTGACACAGCTTTCAGAGGGCACCTTCAGAGAGTATGACGCGGAAGGAAGGGCTGTTGTAGACATAAAGGTCTTCCTGGCAAATAAGGACGATGAGTACCTCACAAGACCGAGACGTGAAAACCCGAACGAACCTGATAGCAGAAAGACGCGTGACGTCGCCACAGATGTAAGCAAGGCGGATTACTATACAAAGGTAGAATATTATGACCATATAGGTAATCTCAGGCGCCAGGAGATAGCCACCGATGACAAGTACACAGAGCACAAAGGAGACCAGGTAATAACCAGGCGCGAGAAAGGATTTATAAGGATAGAAGTAAACTTCAAAGACGGCCGGGAAGAAGGAAGGGACGCCTATTATGATGACAAGGACCATAAGCCTGTAACATGGCTCTCGCACGGTTCATTCATAGGTTATGACAGGACGGAAAGAGGCGTGGTGAATGCCATGGTTAAGATAGACCTTATGTATGACAAGGATGAGGACGGCAAACCGCTTTCTCGGATTAATGGACCCTATAGATGGAACGGCAGGAATTTCACAAAGGTATACTCGAAGCTCGAGAGGTACGACATCATCGGCAACCTCGTCCGCCAGGAGATACCTGCGACCAAACGCGAAAAAGATACCGGGAGGCTCACCATGGACGAAGATGGCAACATAATGGGCGATAAGATCAGGATTGAGGTCAGCTTCAGGCGTGGCCGCGAAAAAGGAAGAGACGCCTTCTATGAAAGCAAGGATGAATACGGTGCGCATACCGAGACCCAGCTGTCAAGTGGTCTATTCGAGACCTACGACGAAGCTAAGCGGGTAGTGGTGAGTATAGACGTCTTGGGCCCGGATGGCAAAGATGATGTCATATACAAAAAGAAAGAAAGATACGACACTGTAGGAAACCTCAAGGAGCAGGAGATATTCGTAAACCTAGTTTCCGAGGACGACGCCGGCAACGAAGTATTGACCCCGGGCGCAGTCACGACCGAAGTAGAGTTCAAGGACGGGCGTGAATACCACAGGCATGCCTGGTATGTAAGGAACCGCAGCGGCAAGATCATAAAGGTCAAGATCTCAGACGGCGAGTTCAGGGGCTATAATGATGAAGGCTACTCAAAGATAGATATCAGTATATGGAGTGACTGGCGCAAAAAAGACGGCAGCCGCGAAAAGCTCCAGTATCTCTATACAAGAACAGAGTACCATGACCCGCTCGGTAATATCAGGAGGAGAATAATAGACTCGGTAGTAAGAAGGAGGGACGCGGACGGCGACCTGGTTAAAGATAAGACAGGCAAAGTCGACAGCGAGGTCGTGGGACAGGTCATAACAAATGTAGAATACCACATGGGTCGTGAAAAAGGAAGAGATATCTACTACGAAGGCCAGGGGCGCGGCGGGGTCAACGACCCGATACGCCTGAACCTCTTCGAGTCATCTTTTATAGAACGCGAGAAATACGGTGTAGCGGTTACATGGGTAAAAGACTGCATAACAGGACACACCAAGATAGAAAAGTACAACCTCCTGGATAAGCCTACAGAGATCGTCTACCGTGACAGGACAGCCGAAGAAAACCCGCTAAGAAAGCTTGCCATGGCCTACGATGACCTCGGCCAGGAGATACGCCGCGACACGTTTGCGAAAGATGAATTTGACAAAGAGAATGAATTCAGCCTGTGGATAGCGACAGGCAGACTGACAGCCTATACAAATGAAGGCCATTCAGTGGTAAACATAGATGACCTTGTAAGACGGACAAAGCGGATGGAGATCTATGAGTACACTGTCGGCCAGGTTGTTACCCTGGAAATGGCTGTCTACGATGGTATGAAGCAGAAGAAAGATAAGAACGACGTGCCGGTAGTAGACGATGAAGGAAATCCTGTAATGGAGCGCGTGCCCACCGAATACGCTGTCAGGACAAATATAGACCATATGGGCGTAATAGAAAAGAAGAGAGACACGTATTTTGTACAGTACGATAACGCGAAAAAGGGTGAAGAGGAAAGAAAGAGCGGAACATTAAGTGATATATTGAAGAAGAAAGAAAACGGAAAGACAATAAAAGTGAGGCAGAAGATCTCCACAGGCCGCCTGCTCGGCTTCTACAATGGTATGGCGATTGTCGAGATCAACGATATAAGGAAGATCGAAGACGAAAACCTGAACGTGGAGATATTGACCAGGCTCGAGGGATACGACTACTTCGGCCAGCTGAAAGTCTCATTCAAGGGCTTCATAAGCGAGAAAGAAGAAGAGATCGGCGTGGATGGCAAGCCGATACTTGACGAAAAAGGTGTGCCGTTTATGAAGATAAAAGGTATAGTCACCGAGAAAGAGGATGACACTGAAAACGGGGGAAAGCACCCTGTAAAGATAGCCAGGATGTCATTCAGGGTGGAAGACATTGTTACCAAGATGGAGGTTGAGCGCAATCCTAGCGGCCTCGAAAAGATAACGAACAGGTACGCGTATAAGAATATGGACACCGCGCCGGACGACGACGTTGAGATCGAAGAAATAGATATCCATGTGAGTACAGGTACGCTGGAGAGGCTCGATTTCGAAGACAGCGGGAATGCCATAGTAAAACAGAAGCGTTTTCTCCTGGCCAGGAACCTTGATGAGGATGACCTGGATAAGATATTTGTCAAGATGAAGAACTCAAAGTCCAAGACAAGGGCTGTCGATATCATCCAGCACGTGGACGAGCACGGCAGGTTTCGTTACAGGGAGGCGGGCAATGTCGCCATCAATATAAACTATGAGA
This sequence comes from uncultured Planctomycetia bacterium, assembly GCA_964556455.1. Lineage (GTDB taxonomy): Bacteria > Omnitrophota > Gorgyraeia > JABMRJ01 > JABMRJ01 > CAZKWI01. The sequence goes on from CAZKWI010000011.1 coordinate 26,395, forward strand.
ACGAAAAGGGCGCGCAGGAATGGGACGAGGCCGGAAGAGAGAGGCTCTATTTGAGAAGAAACGCTGACGGCAGCGTAAGAGAAGAGATAAAGGTCTCCATAGGCGAATACAGAAAATTCTTCCGCGCATCCGTCATCTTCGCCGAGGCGGAAAGGGGGCTTATAACGAAAGATGAAAAAGAGAGACAGGGGTGGTTCTGGGATGGCGTGAGACGGGCGAGAAAAATTCTGAGAGACGAACGCGCCGAATTAGACCTGTGGGCCGGCCTGAAGAGGCTCGGGGTGGAGAGAGACACGGTATTGCTGAAGGTGGAAGACCGCCAGTACCTCAAAGAGGGCGTTGACGACGGAAAGAATAAATACAACGTAAAGTTCCTTGATAAGTACGGCAAGCGCGCCATAGAATACGTCCTTATGCCTAATGATCCTCTCGACAGGATACTCGCCGCCAGGTACCCCACGAAAGACGGCTTCAGGTGGGTTATCAATATGTGGTGGCTGCGCGATAGAGACCTCACCGATATCGGTGAGGAGACTATAGATGAGCCTTTCAGTGTATTGCCTAAATCGGTTGTCCTTAACTTCAAAAACGGCCACTTTGACGATTACGAATACCTTATATACGACAAGAAAGCCGGTAGCATAGTCCCGGGCCATATTACGGGAAGAGAACTCGACGCGGAATGCGCCTTCGAAAAACCGATCTATGACCCGGATGGCGAAGATAATATAATAGCGTACAGCTACATAGTCCGGAACAGCAGACTTAAAAAGAACGCCATATATTCTCCCACAGCCTTTATTCTGCCGGAGGACCCGCTGGTAGAGAGATATAACTTCGCCACATCATTCCCTGCAACAGGTATTCCCGGAGCAACCAAACTCTTATCAGACCCTGCCGATACATACGGCCTTGAGAGCGTGTACTACGATCCTGAATCGCCGTACCTAAGGCCCCTAAGGGCCATACTTGAACTCACGCCGGAAGTGGCTATGGCTATCACCACGCCGGAGATGCTAACGGAAGACAGGAGGATATTTGAAGACGGTACAAGAGGGATCACATCACCTGTAAAAGGCGGCAACGTGGATCTGGTAAGGATGGTGCTGGAGGTTATCAGAAAGATACACCCCGATGCCAGAAATTTTATCGCAGATACCGGTGAAGGAACGGCAGGCCAGAGCGAGCTACAGAAGGCGGCAGGATATATAGTGGACGCGGTAAAAGATATCACCACAAGCGATGTGATAACCGATGAGACCATGACAGGAAGGATAAGGATTATAACAAAAGATAGATTCAGGACAGAGTATGCCGTGGAAGGCGAGGGCGAAGACCGGGAACAGGTCATGATAGCCTATGCTCTCAGGAGCCAGGGCCTTGCGCCGCACAAGATATACGAAGAGATGTGGGTGTATTATGGCAGTTTTCTGGATGAAAAGACGCGGCCTTTCCTGTACAAAGAATGGCGCGAAATGGCCAGGCCGTTTGCGTGGCTTATCGGCAGTATAATGGTGGGTTACGTGGTCGTCACGATGCTCCTGGGAAAACTCGCCGCGTGGGCGGGCGGCATTTACAGGGGGATGAAGAGCGTGGGCGGCGGCAGAGGCCGCGGAAAAGGCAAGCCCGACGATGACGAGATAGAAAAAGAACTTAATAATATAGACGGCTATTCGGATTACGGGTTCGTTGGAGGAAGCCCGGACCAGTCCGGTGTCGTGGATGAGGTAAAGAACGGCATTCTAAAACCGCAGATAGAGGCCAAGCTGAGGCGCGGCGAGGAGCTCGATGATATAGTAAGAGATTTCTTCGGCCATTACAGGATATGGCGCAGGAAGACCATGGGCAAATGGAAGGCGCCTCAATTTACGCTGGAGGATATGTATCTCTACTATCTTATAAACCTGAATGCCGGCCACTTCTCCAATACCACCCCCCAGATCGTTAATTATATATTCTATAGGTCAAAGGAGATGATAGACGGAGGCCGTGATAAATCAGAGGTATTCGCGTTCGCTTGGGAAGAGATAAAGAGATGGGGCAGCATCATATTGGCCAACGACATGTCCCCGCTGGCCGGCATAGTCAAGCCTGACAGCTCCATGAAGAACCGCATCGTACAGAGTGAAATAGAAGATTATTTCTCAAGCAGGGACTTTATAGAATGGTACGACAATAAAGGCGGCAGGGACGTGGTGGACAACCACCTGGCGCATTTAACATCCCTGGCGTCGGAGATAGCAGAGGATGTAACGCAGCTGATATATGGCATAAACGACCCTGAAAGAGTCGATGCCGCCACAAAGGCGTCATTGAAAGAAATAGCCATTCACCCGGGTAATGGCAACGTGCGTCAAGTCGCCCAGCTCGAAACCCGTCTCCAGTTTTTGGGGCAGAAAGAAGCCCTGGCCAAATTGAGGTCTTCGCTGAAAAAGATAGATCTTGTCACAAGCGATATGTATAAGACTTATCACGACATAACCGGCGGCCCGTTCGGCGTGATGGGATTCGGGTCCGTAGCGCTTAATTGCAGCAAAGTGTTATTTACTATACTTTTTACCACGATCTTGGGCTCTACATCGCTTCCTATAAGCGGGACATTTATAGCATGGGCACAGTGGTTTACCATAGTAGGATGGGTGCTTGCCGCGGCCGTGGGCGTTTATATATTCTTAAACGCGATGGTCATAGTCCTTGGAAAAGAGAATTACAGGTATAAGATACGGTATTTTGTTAATACCGCATCTATAGCGCTCGTCTCCGGCTGCGTATTCAGTATGCGCGGCGCCATAACAGACCCTCAGATGCTGCTCGATCCTATAGGGACATTATCATCTATGTGGGCCACGCCGGCCGGGATAATAATAATGTCTATCATAGCGATCTACGTTATCCTAAGCTCGCCGCTTGTAACGGGGTATGGCGAGTACAGCCTGAACCCGCGCGAAATATTCATTAAAGGTATATATAATATGATACGCAGGTTTTTCAGGCTCTTGCCGGCCAGGCTGATGTTCGGTAGCATAACCGGCCTTAAAGTGGTGTGGAACTTCCTGGTATTCGGCTGGCTGCAATATCCTCTAGCTTCGTTGTGGTATTCTACATTTTGGAATACGCCGTACGCGAATCTCATACCTATCGCAATGTTGCTTGTACCGGTAATACTGTTCTTCTTCCTGGATATTTTCGCATATTACTACTTCACGGCAAGCTCGGTCAGCCATATCACTGCAAGGTCCCGCGGCGTGAACGCCGTCCACAAATGGTTCATCGAAGGCAATATATTCTATAAACTTATTGTCCATTTGCCGGTATTTATCATAAACCTGCCGATACATGCCATAAACCTCGCGTTAAACTGGCTGGTACGCCTGCCGCTTTCCTATATAACAAAGCGCACACCCAGCATGCAGATCGAACCATTCGGTGGGTATTCTTTAAGAGCCAGGTTCACGGGCGGGATAAAGCTTTCTGCAATGCCGAATACTATGCCGGCCGGGGCGGCCGGGGAGTTCCAGAAAAAGATCCTGCCGCCTACTATTACAGACAGGGATGGAATTACCCAGCGCAGGATGACCCAGGCCGAGAAGAATATCGCATGGGCAAAGTCCTGGAACCTGATAATAGACAGGCTCTACCAGGAAGACAGGTTATCCGAGGCCGAAGGAGTCCGCTTCAGGTATGAAATAGACGAAGACCCTGATAATTATCTCGCAGGCGAGATAACAAAAGACCCGAATTTGCGCCGCGCCCCCAGAAATAAACGCGTGCAGCAGAGGCTGGAGCACTATATATCGACATTGTTCATGGATATGTACAAAATGCCCTCGTGGGAGGATATGTATCTCTTCAGTGTCATGTCGCCGGTGTATGGTGAAGATGTAATATACACTTTTGAAGAGATAAATGATATGGGCTGGGACGCTGACTACGGGATAAACAGGCGCAGCGAGACAGACCTTCACTATATCATCTCAAGACACCCTGACGAATGGGCAAATTTCGTGGACAGGATGGAGCAGGAAGGAAAGGCTACTGACGCAGATATAGACAGGATGAAACATATGTGGCCGGACAGGCCTCTCAACCTAAGCAGCCCGGGTGTTAAGATGGAAGTGCGTATCTGGTATTCCAACCGCTACCAGCCGTTCGCCCGCACGCTCATAGGCGTGATGAACTACAGACAGATGTACAAATTCCAGGCGCAGGTGAATTTCCCTACACCCGAAAGCCTGGGACTCGACCCGGCCGGCGGGATCGGAAAAGACACGAAGTACGAAAAGAATATCATACAGAAAGTGGACGATGTGTTCGAATACGTTGTAGGATATCAGCCGTATACAGATCCGGACTGGGAAGCGGGCAGACCGCAACATCATAAAAAAGAGGAATTACACGAATTAATGCGCCGCTACCCCGGCTTTAAAATAGCGTATTTAAAAGCAGACGACGATAGATTCTTCGGGGGCTTGATAGAAAAGCTCGACGAACCCCATAAGACGATAAACTTCCCTGTTGCCCACCGTTTCGGCGAAGGAAAACCGATGAACCAAAACAATATACTCAAGTTCATCCGCGGCGAAATAGTGCAGTTTATGGACATGAACCAGGATATGTATCTCGAAGAGACATTCAAGGGGCCGTGCCTTTCCGAGAATTTCCGCCACAACCCCAGGCTCGCTATAGCCGGTTTCCCGGAAGATATAGTGACGGATGTCTCTACGCCCACAGGGCTGTACCACGCGTTCGCGGACAGGAGTTTCAATACGAATGTTCAGAGGATGCTGCAGTTAATGAAGACGCGCTTCCATTACGGGCACCCGGACTACCTGAGGGCTGACGCGATACGCCATCTCGGGCTTATAATACCGCCGTATGTGAACGAGGATATCTTCGGCGCCTATAAAGCCACATTGCACGGCATGGAGATCATAAATTCGGAGATCATGGTGGCCGGGAAAGCAAGAGAAGGCGCGTATTCAGGATTGCTCGGTATAAATACTAAATTCGCCATGGGCGGCGTGCAGCAGGCATTGAGCCGCTGGATAGAAAGGCTTAACCGTTCAAGCGATTTCGGTTTTATAGCCAGGCCCTTTATGCACTACGTGGGCGCGCTCGGGTATTACATAAGGAAATTCCCGGTGGTTATCACGGTGACATCCTATATAATGCTGGTCCTTTTTATGGGCGTGAGCATGTTCGTGGCTTTCCCGTCAGAGATGTTATTCGGTATTTTCGCCATATATATGTTGCAGGCGATAACCTCTACAGGCGTATGGCAGGCTATACTGGAAAGAGGTTTCTTCAGGGGCTTCTGGTGGTTCTTAACCATGTACCCGGGCCTTATGCTGTCTTTCGATTCACTGATATTCAACGCCTTCTTGCCCGGAGCCATGGCCGCAGGCAAAGGCAAGGCGGCATATGTGGCAACAGGCCGCTTTCTGGGGCGCACGCACGACCCCGCTTTTACCGATAAAGTAACCCTTAATGCCGCCGGGGGCAAGGCCGAGATAAATGAGGTCTATAATTATGTGAACGGGCCGGGCCTTATGTGGATAATAGCCAATATTACTATGTTCGTATTCGGCCTGCAATTATGGTGGAGCGCCAGTATATGGTGGTCGGCGCTCTTCATACTTATGCCGATAGCGGCGCTGCTGGGGCCGTTTATACTGAACCCCGGATCTACTCCTTTGGGAGCGGGTTTCAACTGGTCAAGGTTCTTCAGGAAAGACGTGACCGGATGGGGCAGGCAGCTTAAAATGATCTTCACAGATAAAGAAGGCGGCGACGGAAAGAAAATCATGCAGGAATATTATCTAATAAAAGGCGTCAAGTTCAACACATTGACAAAGAAAACAGGCGTATTAGCCCTGGCCGCCGCGATTTCAGTGATCTTTGTAATATTGTTCGATATCGGAACCGTAAGTGTTGCCTTGAGGTTAATAGCCTTTTTCGCGCTAAGTAAGCTGCTCAAGGACCCGAATTACTTCTACATGCTCCATAGGACTATATTGAACAGCATAAAAACATTACCCCAGAGAGCCATGGCTTTCTTAGCGACTCTTCGCACCGCAGCCGGCTGGCAGAACATTATTAAGCGCGCAAGGCTGCCGCTTGCATTGGCCGCGCTTGTAGCTTTAGGCTGGTCCGTAGATATTTCACCTATACGCATTATGAACTTTATACTCAACTTGTATCTCGCTTACAGGCTGGCGACATTATGGGTGGCGCCCACATACACCGCTATAAGGGCCAGGCATGGCGCGGCAAAAGCTGTAAACGGCTTCGTGATACTTTCCACCCTGTGGTTGTACGGCGCTATTGTAGGCCTGCTTTTCGGGCTGCCATACAGGCTCGGCTTAAGAGCTAAACTGGCACCCGCGGGAGCGATGAGCTTCGAGCTTGTTACGCCGGCGCTTGCATATGGATTGATAGTATCACAAATGATTTTTAACCCGTGGTTTATCGTGGTAAGCGTGATCATGATAGTCTGGACCATAGCGTTCATAATATCGTTCGTAAACGGCATAATGACAAGTAAAGATATCGCCCGTGCCAAACTGGCGCTTTTAGACAGGGTCAGAGCCGTAAACCGATCGGAAAAGAAAATAGAGAAACTGCTTGAAGATCCCCAGAAAAGAAGAGAGCTCATTATATTTGAAGCTCAGTTAGCGCTTGAGGAAAAAAGGATCTTAGAACAGCCCGCAGAATTCGAGTATATACCGCTGGACGAACTCCATGACGTAAAAGGCACTCCTCAAGAGAGGAGAAGAGAATCGCATAGACAGCAGGAGGTGACAGATTTTATAGGAGAATTTTATGGCTCGGTCGCAGATATTGCGCCGCTTTATAAGGACGACGAGACAAAGGCCTCGGCGGCGATATTCAAGAACATGCTCGACATGGTTGTTAACGGCGCGCAGGATACAATAAACGGCAAAGTAAAGACCATGGCTGAAGAGAATATAGATGAGTTATCAGAGATAAGGCGAATGGTAATAATGCTGAGTGAGATTGAGAAGGACCTTGATGAAGATATATTGGAAGACGGCCAGGAAATGCATCGCAGGATCTCCCTGAAGAAGGACGATCTTTGGAAGAAGATCAAAGAAAGCTACCCCG
>CAZKWI010000012.1:0-33436 GCA_964556455.1 uncultured Planctomycetia bacterium
GAGAAAAATAGACGAAGAGACCTTCGCAAAGTTCATGAAGGAGATACAGGAAGAGACGGGCTCCAGGGGAAAGGAGCTCTATCAGGCCGTGAGACTGGCGATAACCGGACGGTTCCATGGCCCTGAGATGAAATTCATAGCGCCGATACTGGGCAGAAAAAGCTGTATCAGGCGTTTAAAACAAAATATATACAGGTAATAAAGGAGACAGAAATGACCTGCTTAAATGCCATTTTAATGATCCTGGGAATAGCCGCCGCGTATTTTATCATAACCGGCATCGTCTTCAGGAAAGAACTTAAGGCCTGCTTCGACAGAGACCCTGCCGCGGTAAACCGCCTGGAGGTGCTCCTTACTTACGCCGGGCTGCATGCGATAATATCACACCGTATAGCGCACGTGCTGCATAAGGTGAGGATACCATTTATACCTAGGCTCATATCGCAGGTGAACCGCTTTATTACCGGCATAGAGATACACCCGGGAGCGACCATAGGCAACGGCCTCTTCATAGACCATGGTATGGGAGTGGTTATAGGAGAGACATCTGTTGTAGGGGATAACGTAACCATCTTCCAGGGCGTCACACTGGGCGGGACCGGTAAAGAGAGAGGCAAGAGACACCCAACTATAGGCAGTAATGTCGTCATAGGCACCGGAGCGAAGGTCCTGGGCAATATAACCATAGGCGACAATGTCCAGATAGGTGCTAATGCCGTAGTGGTGCGTGATGTCCCGGCCAATTCAACTGTGGTAGGTGTCCCGGGGAGGATAGCCAAAAAAGAAGGCAAAAAGATACCCGGTATTACCTTAGACCATACCAAGCTGCCGGATCCCCTGGCGCAGGCACTGCAGAAGCTCCAGCATGAGATCGACCATATAGAATCCAAGATGAAGGACTGGCACAACGAGCAGGACGAAGGAAAATAACAGAAAACGTTTCGCTTTGCCCTTTTAGATTTGCAAGCAGCATGACACGCGCGGACGCGCTTAGTCACACTAGCTTGCAGATTCGAATAAAAAGCGAAACGTTTTTCAAGAGTTTAAGATGAAAATATATAATTCATTGACGCGTAAAAAAGAAGATTTTAACCCTGACAAGTATGGAAAGATCGGCATATATGTCTGTGGTCCTACTGTGTATGATGAGCCGCATATAGGGCATGCGAGGAGTGCTTATATCTTCGATGTTATTGTGAAGTATCTTAGATATAGGTTCGGCGATAAAAAGGTTTTGTTTGTGAGGAATGTCACTGACATAGACGATAAGATCATAGAGAGAGCAAAACAAGAGACGGGGGACGAGGAATTAAGGGTCAAGGCCGATAGAGTGGCAAAAAAGTACCTGAAAAGCTATCATGAGGATATGGCACTTCTAGGCCTGGCAGAGCCTGATAAAGAACCGAAGGCTACCAAAACTATAAAAGATATGTGCTCTTTTATACAAGTTTTAATAGATAAGGGCTATGCTTATGAGGCTTCCGGAGATGTATATTTCAGCGTAAGAAAGCATGAAAAATACGGTGAACTTTCCAGGCAGAGCATAGATCAAATGGCAGAAGGCGCACACATAGTCAAAGGCGAGAAGAAAAAGGATGCGCTTGATTTTGCTCTATGGAAGGCATCCAAAGAAGGTGAACCTTCATGGAAGAGCCCGTGGGGATACGGCAGGCCTGGATGGCATATAGAGTGCTCTGTGATGAGCACGATGTTCTTAAAGAATGATTTTGCGATACACGGGGGTGGACTGGACCTTATCTTTCCCCACCATGAAAATGAGATAGCTCAGACTAAGTGTGCAGGCAAAAAGAGCGCCGATTACTGGGTACATAACGAACTTCTTACTATTGATAAGCAGAAGATGGCAAAATCCCTTGGAAATTTTATTACGATTAAAAATATACTAAAGAGATATCATCCTGAAGTATTGAAGATGTTCTTCCTATCCGCCCGCTATCGTTCACCGATAGATTTCACATATGAAAAAATGGATAATATGGCACATGCCCGCGAGACATTTTATAAGTTATTTGAGAAAATTGACAGTACAATTAAAGACTCAAAAGCACCCATGACATATGACGAAACAGAGTTAAATGTTCAGATAAAAAAACCAGGAGATTACAAAAGACTTTTTGAGGATGCAATGGACGACGATTTTAGCATGCCCATAGTCTTAGGTTATTTTTATATGATCTCAACTGATATTAATAGAATCATAGATCATAATAAATGGAATGATAAAATTCTCAAAGAATCTAAGGATCTGCTCTTTGAATTTGGTCGGAAAATCTTCGGCCTTTTTGAAGATGAAGATGAGTTTAAAAGGCGAAAAGAGATAGCTCCCCGTATAGAAAAAGCAATCGAGGCTAGGAATGATGCGCGCAAGAAGCGTGATTACAAAAAGGCCGACAGGATAAGGCAGAAGCTTCTTGCCGAAGGCATAACCCTTGAGGATACGAAGGAAGGGACCGTATGGCGAAAGGCCGTTTAAAGAGAGGCGTATTCATCACCTTTGAAGGCGTAGAGGGCTGCGGCAAGAGCACGCATTCGCGCAGGGTTTACAGATATATCAGGGACAGCTTGAAGCTTGCCTGTCTTTATACAAAAGAACCGGGCGGAACAAAGGCAGGTGAGGAGATAAGGCGTTTGTTGCTGCACACAGACAACACCAGGCTGGGAGACCTCGCTGAGCTTTTTTTATTCGAGGCGAGCCGCACACAGCTGGTCGATGAGGTCATAAAGCCGGCTCTCGGGAGGAAAAAGATAGTGATATGCGACAGGTTCTATGACGCCACCATGGCATACCAGGGTTACGGCGGCAATATCAACAGGCGTCTCATAGCCAGGTTGAACCATATCGCTACCGAGGGCCTGAAACCGGATCTGACCATTATACTGGACATAGATACAAAAAAGGGGCTGCATAGAGCGACGCACCGCTATGGCAGGGACCGCATGGAAAAAAAGAGGCTCTCTTACCATGCCCGCGTGAGGAAAGGCTACGTCAATATAGCGAGAAAGAATATGTGGCGGGTAAAGCTTATACCGACTAAAGATAGCATATCCGAAACACAGGGCCTTATAAGAAGAGAAGTGTTGAATGTCATTTCGAGATATAAAACTTCAGGATAAAGCCGTAGAATTCCTGCAGGCTTCGATAGCCGGGGAAAGGCTTTCTCACAGCCTTCTCTTTTCCGGCCCGGAGGCCGTGGGGAAGAGAAGTGCGGCGTTAACTCTCGCAAAGGCACTCAATTGCGAAACGGCCGGTCCTTCAGACTGCTGCGACAGCTGCCCATCATGTGTGAGGATAGCCGGGCGCAACCACCCTGATGTAATGTGGATAGAGCCTGATGGCTCAGGCGGCATTATAAAGATAGAGCGTATCCGCGATATGAGAAGGCGGATAGGACTCAAGCCTTTTGAGGGCAGGGTAAAGGTTTTTATTATAGACAGGGCGCACTTACTGGCGGACGCTGCGGCCAACGCTATGCTCAAGACACTGGAGGAGCCGCCGGAAAATTCTGTTATTATATTGGTCACAGATGACGCTTACAGGATACTCCCCACGCTGAGATCGCGGTGTCAGTGGATATTATTCCGGGCGTCGACACCGGAAGAGGTGAGAAGGTTCCTTACCGATGAGCGCGGTATCCCGGAAGAGGAAGCACGTTTCCTGTCGCACTTTTCCGAGGGGAAGATAGGAAAGGCAGTGAGCGCCATGGCCAACGGTAGCCTGGCCTGGAAGAACGGGGTCCTGGACAGGTTTTCCAAAAAGGGCATCATTTTCGACGAAGATGAATTCTTTTTCAAGGCCAAAAGAAGCGATCTTTTGGGTATGATGGACGTATTGACAAGCTGGTACAGGGACATGTTCATTATTAAAAGCGGAGCGGATGAATCTCTGGTGATAAATATGGACAGGATAGACAAGCTGAGAGCCGGCGCGGGGTCTCAAGGTGCGCGCGAGATCAAGGAGATGCTTGACGAGACGCTCAAGACACGTTATTACCTGGAACGGAACGCCAACGCGAAACTGGCGCTCAGCAACCTAGCGGGAAGGATGACATAGACATGCTTGAAGCGGTACAGATAAGATTGAGAGCCGCCGGCGTAACGGAATATTATCTTACGGGCGGACTGAAGTTTAAGGACGGGGAAAAGGTCATAGTAGAGGCTGACAGAGGACTTGAATACGGCGAGGTCGTCTCTGAGAAAGAGATATACCTGGATAAGAAGGACGTCAAAAAACCCCTGCTCAAGGTCATAAGGAAAGCGACAAAAGGGGACCTCTATCAGATAGAGAAGAACAAAAAGAGGATAGAGGAGATCGTGGTGACCTGCGAGCGGAAAATCGCCGAGCACAGGCTCGACATGAAGCTCATAGACGCAGAATATTCGTTCGACCGCTCGAAGATAATATTCTATTTCACCGCCGAGGACAGGGTAGACTTCCGGGAGCTGGTAAAGGACCTGGCGAAGATGTTCAGGGCGAGGATAGAGCTCAAGCAGATAGGGGTCAGGGATGAAGCAAAGCTTCTCGGGGGATATGGACCGTGCGGCAGGATGTTATGCTGCAGCAAATTCCTGAAGAACTTCGAGCCCGTTACCATAAAGATGGCGAAGGAGCAGAACCTGCCGCTCAACCCCACGAAGATATCCGGGTGCTGCGGGAGGCTAATGTGCTGCCTGGGTTATGAGTACAAGACGTACAGGGAGCTGATGACGGGCATGCCGAACGAGGGGGCCATTGTGAAGACAAAGCAGGGCAGGGGGAAGATAATCTCCGTTAACGCCCTGCGGCGCGAAGCGATGGTGGAATTCGAGGACGGGAGGCAGGCAAAGATCAAATATGAAAAAAAGTAAAAAGCCTTTTTATATAACCACGCCGCTATATTACGTGAACGCCGCGCCCCACATAGGCCATTCTTATACGCAGATAGCCACGGATACGCTCGCGCGTTTCTATAAGCTGCTTGGCCGGGAAGTCTTCTTCATGACTGGCACCGATGAGCACGGCGAGAAGATCGAAAAGGCCGCGCTCGAGGCCGGGTTCAAAGCAGGCGAGGAGAAGAAATTCACCGACAAGATCGTACCGAATTTTAAAAAGCTCTGGGCGGACCTTAATATAGAATATGATTTTTTTATAAGGACCACCGACACCTACCACAGGGAGACGGTAGGGTACGTACTGGATCTCCTTTACAAGAAGAAAGATATCTACAAGAGCGAATACGACGGATGGTTCTGCGTGCCCTGCGAGATGTTCTGGACGCATTCACAGGCGGCGGAAGGCACCTGCCCGGACTGCAAGAGAGGGCTTGATAAGATAAAAGAGGAGAACTACTTCTTTAAGATGTCCGGGTACCAGAACTGGCTTATAGGGTATATAGAGAAGAACCCTGATTTTATAATGCCCGCTTACAGAAAGAACGAAGTCCTTTCATTCTTAAAGAACCATGCCCTGAACGATCTCTGCATATCGAGATCAAAGAAACGCTTTAAATGGGGGATAGAGCTGCCGTTCGACAAAGAGTACGTGGCATACGTGTGGGTGGACGCCCTCATAAATTACATAAGCGGCCCCGGCATTTTGAGGGACAGAAAGAATTTTGATAGGCTCTGGCCCGCGGATATACATATGATCGGCAAGGATATACTACGCCATCACGCGGTCTACTGGCCTATAATGCTGCACGCTGCCGGGCTTGCGATGCCGCGCAGGGTCTTCGCGCACGGGTGGTGGACTACTAAGGGCGAGAAGATGTCCAAGTCAAAAAAGAACATCGTGGACCCTTATTTCATAATAGAGTCATACGGGGTGGACGCATACAGGTATTTTCTCCTGCGTGATATACCCTTCGGGCAGGACGGGAACTTCAGCGAAGAGGCGGTGGTGAACCGTTTTAATTCCGACCTGGCCAATGACCTCGGAAACCTGCTCAACAGGACCCTGACGATGGTGGAGAAGTATTTCGGGGGGAAGGTCCCGCCCCACAGCCCTCAGCCGGCGGCCCGCATAAAGGAGATCGGATCCCTGGCAGAGAAGGTAAAGGATTCACTGGAGGTGCTGGATTTCAACGGCGCTTTAAGCGCTGTCTGGGAATTCATCAACAGGGCGAATAAATCCATAGAGGTCACAGCGCCGTGGAAATTATATAAAGAAGAGAAGGTCGGGGAACTTTCGGATTTTATTTTCGGGCTGCTGGGCACGTTGAGAACGGCGGTTATATGTCTGTATCCCTTTATGCCGGGCTCCGCGGAGAATATGTGGGGCCAGCTGGGATTGAAGGACCTTAAAAAGATCAGGTTTGACGATATAAAGGACCTCAAGATGCTGAAGGCCGGCATGGCCGTAAAGAAAGGCGCACCGCTTTTTCCCCGCATTAAGCCATGATGCTCATAGATACCCATTGCCACCTGGACTTTCCCGAATTCGATCAGGACGCAGACGATACTGTTGCCAGGGCCAAAACCGCCGGCGTAGCCTATATCATCAATATCGGTAGCTCCGCAGAGGGGACCCGCAGGTCAGTAGAACTTGCGGCCCGATTCCCGGAAGTATATGCGACCGTAGGCATCCATCCTCATTATGCCAAAGAAGTAAAAGGCAGGGTGCCGGATGAATTACGGTCCTTGTCGGGGAACAAGAAGGTCGTTGCCGTCGGTGAAGTCGGACTGGATTATTACAGGAACCTGTCCCCCAGAGAGATGCAGAAGGATCTCTTCAAGGATTTTTTGGGTCTGGCCAAAGAGAAGGACCTCCCTATTGTAATACATTCCCGGAACGCGCATGAAGATACGATGAAGATACTCAGGGCTCACGCCTCGAGGCTCGGGTCTAAAATAAAAGGGGTCATGCACTGTTTCTCCGCGGACGAGGAGTGTCTTAAGGAATGCCTGGAACTGGGGCTTTATATATCATTCACATGCAATCTGACTTTTAAGAACGCGGCAAAGCTCAGGGCCCTTGCGGCAAAGGTGCCGGTAGAGAGGCTGCTCCTTGAGACCGACGCGCCGTTTTTGGCGCCGCAGGAGTTCAGGGGTAGACGCAACGAACCGTCGTACCTTAGGCATCTGGTAAAAGAGCATGCGCGTATACACGGGCTTTCGGAAGAAGATATAGCCAGGATCACCACCCATAACGCGAAAATGCTTTTCGGACTGCCGCTTGAGGAGGCTGAAAAGATAGCCTATCCTATACGGGGCTCCCTGTACCTTAATATCACGAACCGGTGCACGAACGCATGTGACTTCTGTATAAAGAATTCTACGGATTTTGTAAAAGGGCACAACCTTAAACTCACAAAAGAGCCCTCCGCCGGCGAGATCATAAAAGCCGCGGGCGATGTTTCCGGCTACAGAGAAGTGGTCTTCTGCGGCTACGGAGAACCTACGATACGGCTGGATGTGATCAAAGAGGTCTCGAATCATTTAAAGACCAGCGGCGTCAAGGTAAGGCTTGTCACCAACGGCGAAGGCGATCTTATACACAAAAGGCCCATCGTAAAAGAGTTGAAGGGTCTTATCGACAGGGTCTCGGTCAGCCTCAATGTCGACACGGAAGAAAAATACGACCGGGTCTGCAAGAGTATATACGGCAGGGGGACCTTTGATAAGATAAAGGAATTTGCCGCGGGGTGCAAAACCGCAGGCATAGATGTGGAGCTGACCTTTCTCGACCTGCCGGACACGAATATGGCTAGATGCGAGAAAATAGCCAAGGAAGCTCTTAACGTTAAATTCAGGCTCAGGAGAACGGGCGTAGTAGGTTAAGCCATGGATAAGCTGAAGAGAATGGCCCAAGAGATGAAGGATTTCTTTAGGCGAGAGCCTATATACATGTGGATGGCGATCTTTGTTATAGGGCTGAACGTGCTTCTTTTTATGCAGGCCCCCGAAGCAGGCCCGGCGGCCGAAGACCTTAAGAAACCTTCGAGGGCCCAGGAGCTCATCGACCAGCGGCACAGGCTGGAACAGGCCATAATGGAAGATGACCGGATGGCCGCCAGAACGGCCGTCTTCAGCCTGGGGTTGATCTTTTTTATACTGGCGGGGATCTTCGTGGATATATATGTACTTGCCGGCATGGCCGGCAGGAAGAGCCTGCTGGCCAGGAGCCGGCAGGGGCCGGAAGTAAGGTGGGATATTTGGGATGCCGTTAAGGTCGCGATCCTCTTTCTTTTTTTCGGGTATGCGATAAGCATAGCGGAATCTTTGATAGCAGGGCTCTTTTTTTCCGGCGCGGATACCGGCGGCGGCCTTATACCCATGATAAATACGACCATACTGGACATACTGGCCGTTGTGGTCGTCTTTCATTTTCTTAAGGTTCACGGCCACAGGATCGCTGACGTGGGGCTTACGATGAAGAATTTCTTTAGGAATGTATACTACGGGGTAATGGGCTATATATCTGTCACACCTATCCTTTTTGCCGCACTTATACTTACGCTTTTCGTTGTGACAGTATTAGAGTACAGGCCTCGGCCGCAGCCTATAATGGAGATATTCATAGCCGAAGAAAAAGCAGTGTTACTGGCGTATATGACCGTATTTGTCGCCGTGCTCGGCCCCATAGCCGAAGAGATATTTTTCAGGGGCTTCCTATATAACGCCATAAAGAAAAGGACAAATGTCAAGGCGGCGATACTGGTAAGTGCTGTGCTTTTTTCATGTCTCCATGCGCACCTGGTGGGGTTTTTGCCCATTATCATACTGGGGATATTCCTTGCATACCTCTACGAGAAGACAGGAAGCCTTATACCTTCTATAACCGTGCATGTCATGCATAATCTTATTATGGTGTACCTTGTTTTTATGGTGAAAGATATACAATTATGATTGTCATTGCGAGGAGCGAAGCGACGAAGCAATCTGGGCCTAGATTGCTTCGCTTCGCTCGCAATGACGGGGTTTCGATATGAAATCAAAAGTCTCTATCGTAAAATGCCGGGATTACGAGCTCTCCAGCCTGAAACCCTCTTTGGAGAAGGCACTCGAGCTTATAGGCGGTATCAGGGCTTTCGTGAAGCCTTCCGCGAAAGTTCTCTTAAAGCCCAACCTCCTTTCCGCCAGGGGTCCTGAAGACGCGGTCGATACCCACCCTGAATTTATAAGGGCCGTATCGATCATCGTTAAAGAGGCAGGTGGCCTGCCAGCTATAGGGGATTCGCCCGGGAGTTTTCGCACGGTAAAATCTATCGACGAGGTCTATGAAAAAAGCGGTGTCAAAAAAGTGGCAGATGAGGAAGGCGTCGAACTTGTAAGGTTTGACAAGGTGATCCATATAGACGGCTACCCAATGTCGAAGGCATTGAAGGATTTTGATCTTACGATAAACCTGCCCAAGCTCAAGACCCATACTCTTGCCATGCTTACGGGCGCAGTTAAGAATACATTTGGTTTTGTGCCGGGGCTCAGTAAGATGCAGTGCCACAAGAAAGCCACCCATATAAATGAGTTCTCCGATATCCTGGCGGATGTATACGCCATAACAAGGCCGGAGCTTTCTATCATGGATGGGATCATAGGCATGGATGGGGATGGTCCGGCCGTGGGCCGTATCAGAGATATAGGCCTTATAATGGCAAGCGCCGATGCGGTCAGCCTGGATGCCGTCTTCTCGCACATCGCCGGGTTGCCGTATGAGAGAAATAGTGTACTCAAAAAAGTCACTGCCAGGGGCCTTGGGAAAGGCAGGCTGGATGATATAGAAGTGGCGGGAGAGAGCCTGAGCTCCTCGGTGATAAAGGATTTCAAACTTCCTAAGACGGAGCTGATCTATTTATTTCCGAGCATGCTGGCAGGGCCGATAGCAAGGCTTATAGCGTTCAGGCCTGTTATAGATGAGACAGCCTGTAAGAAGTGCGGTATCTGTAAAGACTCTTGCCCGGTAGATGCGATCACCATTAATGAGCGGATGTCTGTTATAGATAAGAGAATTTGCGTAAAATGTTTCTGCTGCCATGAGGTGTGCCCGTACAACGCGATATACATAAAGAAGTCACCTATTGCCAAACTGATATGGAGGTAAAATGCCTGTTTCCACGATAAAATGGACCTCTGGAAAAATAAAGCTGGTCGACCAGACGAAACTCCCGGGCAGTTTCAAATACACCTATTGTACCGACTTAAAGACCCTGTGGCGCGCCATAAAAAGCCTAAAGGTCAGAGGCGCACCCGCCATAGGTATAGCGGGCGCCCTGGGCGTGCTGCTGGCTTCCGAAAAGTCGAAGGCTAAAAGATACGCGGATTACAGAAAAGAGATGGCCGGTTCCATAAAATATCTTGCCTCGAGCAGGCCTACGGCGAGGAACCTCTTCTGGGCCCTGGAGAGGATGGAGAGTGTCATCTCAGAGAATAAAAATAAAAAGATAAGAGATATTAAGAGCATACTCAAGAAGGAGGCATTCGCCGTAATAACCGAAGATAAGGATATATGCCGGAGAATGGCGGCGCACGGCGCCAGGCTTATAAAGAGCGGCGACAGGATACTTACTCATTGCAACGCAGGAGGGCTCGCTACGGCTGATTACGGGACGGCGTTAGGGGTGCTCTTCGAGGCTAATAAGCTCGGGAAGAAGATGACGGTCTATGCGGATGAGACGAGGCCGCTCCTGCAGGGGGCGCGTCTTACAAGCTGGGAGCTGAAGAAAGAAGGGATAAAGACCATACTCATATGTGACAATATGGCCGCTTCATTGATGGCGCAGAAGAGGATAGATAAGATATTCGTGGGGGCAGACAGGATAGCGCGTAACGGCGATGCCGCCAATAAGATCGGCACGTATAACCTGGCGGTCCTGGCACGTTATCATAAGATACCGTTCTATGTCGTGGCGCCGGGCTCTACTTTTGACCTGAGCCTTGCCAGCGGGAAGTCGATCCCAATAGAAGAGCGCGATGAAAAAGAGGTATTTGAGTTCGGCGGCAGGAGGACCGCACCTTACGGGATAGAGGCGTACAACCCGGCTTTCGACGTCACCCCGAACCGGCTTATAAGTGCCATCGTAACGGAGAACGGCGTATTGAGGCCGCCCTACAAAGAAAAAGTAAAGAGAATATGAAGCTAAAAGACCTGGGAGAGTTCGGTTTTATAAAAAGGATATCAAAAGGCGCCAGACTCGACAATTCTGTTGTCAGGGGAATAGGCGACGACGCGGCTGTCATCGAATGGCCGCGGGGAAAGTATCTTCTCTTTGCCTCGGACATGATAACTGAAGGCGTTCATTTCAAAAAAAGCGACCCGCCTTACGCGATAGGCGCCAAGGCCCTGGGTGTGAATATAAGCGACATAGCCGCTATGGGCGGAACACCGAAATATGCGACAGTCTCTATCGGCCTGCCGGGCAGTCTGGATGCGGCGTTCGCAGGCGCTGTTTACGCCGGCATAAACAGTATGTCGAAAAGATTTAAGGTGAGTATAGTGGGGGGCGATACAATATCATCCGGGAAGGTGACCATAGATATCGCAATAATAGGAGAGGTCGGAAGAAGAGAATTGACGCTCCGTTCCGGCGCAAGACCGGGCGATATAGTGGCTGTCACAGGTTCACTGGGAGGTTCTATCAAAGGCAGGCACCTGAATTTTACTCCTAGGGTCAGAGAGGCTCTTTTCCTGACGAGGAATTTCAAAATAAACGCCATGATAGATATATCGGACGGCCTTTCAGGCGACCTGGCGAAGATATGCGCAGCCAGCCGCAGAGGCGCCAGGGTGTACGAAAGCCTGATACCTTTTTCAAAGAACTGCGGCTCCCTGAAAAACGCGCTGAATGACGGGGAGGACTTCGAGCTTCTTTTTACTGCGCCGGCGGAAAGCTACAAGGCCTTATCGGGGAGATTCAGGAAAAAATTCAGGATACCTGTCACCGCCATAGGCGAGGTAAGACAGAAAAGAGACGGCATAAAGATGGTGGCCCGTTCGGGGAAGGATATTACCTTAAAGCAGGGAGGGTTTACGCATTGGTGACCAGGAGCGTGAATGATACGGTGAGGCTGGGCGCCAGGCTCGGCAGGCTGCTCGGCGCAGGAGATGTCGTAGGGCTTACCGGCGAACTCGGTTCGGGTAAGACCACCTTTACAAAGGGGATAGCCAGAGGTCTCAGGGTCAGGGATGCGAAACACGTCAACAGCCCGTCGTTCGTCATAGTCAAGGAATACATCGGTAGGGTCCCGCTTTACCATTTTGATATATACAGGCTGGATGACCCCTCGGATCTTGATACCGTAGGATACAAAGAGTACTTCTACGGCCGCGGCGTTACCGTGATAGAATGGGCCGACAAGATAAAACCGATACTGCCCGACAAGTACCTGGCAGTGGAATTTTCATCCGTGGGCGAAAAAGAGAGAAAGGTAAGATTTATAGCAAAAGGAGAACATTACGAGAGACTATGCGTAAAACTAAAGTAAACGGGGACACTTCTGAGATTGATTTTGGGACAGGTCTGTGCTCAGTTTTGAAAACGTCCCTTGGGGTAATACGATGAAGGTGCTTGCGATGGAGACGAGTACCAGCAAGCTGGGCGTCGCCATAGCGGATGATGATTCGATATTGGCGGAATACAGGTGCGATTCAGCGCTGAAGCCCTCGCAGGAGAGCATACCCGCCATACAGAAGGTCCTTAAAGAGGCAGGCTGCAGACTGTCGGATATGGACGCTTTTGCTGTAAGCATAGGTCCGGGCTCTTTTACCGGATTGAGGGTGGGGGTCTCTGTGATAAAAGGACTGAATCTGGTTACGCGCGCGCCCGTAGTGGCAGTCCCTACGCTGGATGTGATAGCGTACAACAGTGCCGGCAGCAGGATCCCAGTATGCGTCATGGTGGACGCCAGAAAAGGAAATGTATATAGCTGTTTATATAAAGAGGGCAAATATGGTATAATAAGAATATGGGATCATCTCCTGATATCCCCGGAGGAGCTTGCGGATAGGATAAAAAATGAAGCCGGGGAGACGCTCTTTTCAGGGGACGGTATACCCGCATACAGGAATACCATACTGAAGGCCGCATGGAACGCTAAGTTCGCAGATGAGAAGATATGGTTCCCGGATGTGAATACGGTGGCGCGTCTTGGGATAGAGAGGTTCAGGAATAAGGAGCTCGAGGACGCGGATACCCTGGCGCCTTTTTATATGTACTCCAGGGAATGCAACGTGAATAAGCACATGAACTACGGAGCGAAGCGACGTAATTCATAAGTGCGAATTCATCCCCGCGAAAGCGGGGATCTAAGCCATGGATTCCCGCTTACGCGGGAATGACAGTTGGGAGACAGAAATGACAAGACATTTCAGGCCTACGTGGGCGGAAGTCGATCTTAACGCCATCAAGCACAATTTTACCCGGATCCAAGGGCAGCTTGAAAAGGGCGTGAATATCATGGCGGTCGTCAAGGGCAATGCCTACGGCCACGGTATAGTGGAGGTCTCCAAGGCACTTGAGAAGATGGGGGTGAATTACCTCGGGGTCGCCACGGTGGACGAGGCGCTTATGTTGAGAAAGAACCGCACAAAAAGTCCTATACTGGTCCTTGGCTCGGTGCTCCCTCACGAAGTCAGCGCGGCGCTCAAGAACAAAATAACCCTGACGCTTGCCGACAACGGACTTCTGAAATTCGTGGCAAAGAAGGCGAAATCATCCGGCACGAAAGCCAAGGTTCACATAAAGGTCGATACGGGCATGGGCAGGATCGGGCTGTGGCATGATAACGACGCTGAATCG
Source organism: uncultured Planctomycetia bacterium (assembly GCA_964556455.1). Taxonomy (GTDB): domain Bacteria; phylum Omnitrophota; class Gorgyraeia; order JABMRJ01; family JABMRJ01; genus CAZKWI01. The sequence continues at coordinate 13,731 of CAZKWI010000012.1, forward strand.
TTCGCGGTAAAGGCCTTCTCTTCGCCGTACATAGATGTAGAAGGGATATACACGCACTTCTCCTCCGCGGCCAGGGACAGGGTCTATACCGTATACCAAATGGAGAGTTTTGAGAATTTAGTGGGAAAGTTGTTGAACAGGGGATTTGACATTCCTTACAGGCACGCCGCCAACAGCATAACCACCGTCAATTATAAGAGGTCTCACCTTAACCTTGTGAGGCCCGGGCTCATCGTTTACGGTATGTACCCGAAGAGGGGCCTGAACAGGCTCATAGACCTTAAACCCGCACTCTCGCTGAAGACCAAGGTCGTTTACCTCAAAGATGTCCCGCCCGGGCGGTCGATAAGTTACGGCAGGACATACTCCACGCAAGGTGCGACCAGAATAGCGACACTGCCTATAGGTTATGCTGACGGATACGGGAGGATACTCTCAAATAAAGCCGAAGTGCTGATAAAAGGGCAGAGGGCTCCGGTAGTCGGCAAGGTCACCATGGACCAGACCATGATAAATGTCGGGCATGTAAAGAATATAAAAGTGGGGGACGAGGTTATACTGATCGGCCGGCAGGGAGAAAATGAAATAACCACTGAAAAACTGGCGAGGCTGGCCGGCACCATCCCTTACGAGATCGTGTGTTCCATAACCGACCGCGTGCCTCGCGTATATAAGCGGTAAGCGGGTCCTAACCGGAGAATGACACAGAAAAGCACGGTATTTTTATCCGCTTTGCTTATAGCTGTCCTCGGTTTTTCCATATATGCCAATTCCCTCAAATGCGAATTCATCTGGGACGACAAGCCGTTAATAAGGGATAATCACCGCATAAAGGACTTACACGCCGCACCGGCATTGTTCACTCAGGGCATGACCGGTGAACCCGCTTTTACAAGCGGATACTACCGCCCGCTGCAGCTTTTCCTGCATATGCTCGGATATTCCGTCTGGAAGCTCGACGTAAAAGGGTACCACCTGACGAGCGTATTTTTCCATATCATGACCTCACTGGCCCTGTATTTACTGGCGAATATTCTATTCAGGGATAAATTCCTGTCAATTGTCGCCGGTATGCTCTATCTGGCGCATCCCGTGCATGTGGAGGCAGTGGCTTATATATCCGGGCTGTCGGACCCTCTGGCGGCTTTCTTTATGCTGGTGGCTTTCATCTGCTACATAAAAGAGCTCCGGTCCGGGAACGTGTGGCGGTATTTTGTTATGATATCCGCCTACGTGCTTGCCATTTTGTCCAAAGAGGCTAGCGTAATATTGCCGCTTCTGGTCCTTTGTTATCACTACGCCTTCAGAGAGAAGATAAAGATCCGGATATTCGTGCCGATAGCGGCCTGCGCTATGATCTATATTGCGGTAAAGGCCGTCATGTCCACCCCCGGCGTATCATGGATAATTTCCATACCCGAAAGGATGCCGGGAGCATTCGCGGCGATCGCGAATTATATAAGGCTGGCGGTCGCGCCTTCCGGGCTGCACATGGATTACGGTGCCAGGCTCTTCCGGTTCAGCGACCCTATGGTAATAACAGGGCTTGTTATCACAGCGTCGCTTCTTTACACAGCTTTTGCGGTAAGAAAAAGGACAGCACTATTTTCTTTTTCGATACTCTGGTTCTTCGCGGCACTCCTGCCGGTATTGAATCTGTATCCAGTCTCGTTTTACATGGCGGAGCATTTTCTTTATCTTCCCGCGATGGGGCTCGCCCTTTTGGCCTCCGGAATAATTAACGGGTTGTATAGAAAAGCAGGGCTTAAGGTCTGCGCGGTGGCCCTCGCGGCGGCCGCCACGGCCTTTTACTCTTTTTGTACTGTAAAACAGGTAGACCGCTGGATAGAGCCGATGCGGTTTTATGAGAGGACCCTGCGTTTTACTCCGGAGAGTCTTATGGCTGTATTGAACATCGCGGACACGTACGAATCGAACGGTTATAAAGAAAAGGCCCTGCTTGCGTATAAAAGAGCGCTCGGCATAAACCCGCGCCTTGCCGCCAATTATTATAATTTGGGCAGAATGTACGCCGGCCTCGCGGAACCGGACAAGGCAGAAGCGCTCTATAAGAAAGCCGTGGATATCGATCCGCGTTACGCCCGCGCCTACGACGGTTTGGGGATAGTGTATGCGAAAAGGAGAGATTTTGAAAAGGCCGTCTCCTTTTTTAAGAAGGCTGCGGCAAGCGACCCTTCATTCGCCAAGGCCTACAACAATATCGGCAGCATGTATCTTGCACTGGGCCGCGAAGAGGAAGCGATCGAATATTTTCAGGATGCCGTAAAACTGGGATATGAATTAAAGCCTGAAGTATCTGGGCTCCTGGAGTCATACAGATGACGGAAAGAAGGTATGTTTTACTGTCGGCCATCCTCATAGCCGTTCTGGGGTTAGCGATATACGCGAATTCGCTGGACTGCAAATTTGTCTGGGACGACAAGCCTGTCATAAGGGACAATCCCCGCATAAGGCAGTGGCGCAACATACCGAAGATCTTCACCGAGCCGGTGATGGCCGGATGGGGCGAAAGAGGTGTCCACTACCGCCCCCTCAAGATGTTCATGCACATGGTCAATTACAAGCTGTGGGGCCTGGATGTGAGGGGGCATCACCTTACTAATGTACTGCTCCATATCCTAGCGGCGCTTTCATTATACTGGCTTGTCAGCATACTTTTCGGTGACAGGCTCTTATCACTTATCACGGGTGTGATATTCCTGGTGCACCCTGTCCAGGTTGAGTCAGTGACTTACCTTTCGGATATCTCCGACATGCTCTCGGGGCTCTTTATATTCTCCTGCCTCGCATTGTATATAAAACTGTCAAAACTTGAGACCATGGCAAGGCACATCGCCGTGATGCTCTGCTGTATCCTGGCACTCCTTTCCAAGGAGAGCGGCATCGTCCTGCCGCTTCTTATGATAGTTTATCACTATACCTTCAGGGTGAAGTTGAACATTAGGGCCTTTTTGCCTGTAACAGGGTGCGTCGTTATCTATCTTTTATTGAGGTCGGGTGCAGTGCTGGGCGGGGCTCCGTGGATCAGCACGGTGCCGATGAGGATACCCGGGGTTTTCGCTGCAGTTGCGGGTTACATGAGGCTTATACTCCTGCCGTTCGGGCTCCACATGGACTACGGCGACAGGCTTTTCGCTTTGAACGAGCCCGTGGTCCTGTCGGGCATAGCCATAACCCTGTCGCTTTTTTACGCGGCCCTTAAAAAAAGAAAGACCCTGCCTCTTTTATCTTTTTCCATACTCTGGTTTTTTGCTGCGCTTCTGCCTGTCTCCGGGATCTACCCTAACAAATTTTATATGGCCGAACATTTTCTATATATCCCGATAGCAGGTTTTGCACTGGTCCTCGCGTATGCGATAAAGAGGCTTGCAGTCTCTGGGAAGCTCAAGGTCCCGGCGATCATGACCGCCGCAACCTTCTGCGTCTTTTTTTCAGTCCTGACGGTAAAACAGAACGAATACTGGAAAGAGCCTATAAGTTTTTATGAAAGGACGCTGGAGTTCTCTCCGGGGGACCCCGATCTCTGCAATAACCTCGGGATAGAGTATCTCGAGAAAGGCAGGAATGATAAGGCGGAGGCCTGCTTCAGGAGAGCGATAAAAGCGGACCCTGATCACGCGCTCGCTCACTATAATCTCGGCTGCATATATCATGCGAAAGGCGCACGTGAAGAGGCAGAGGATCTGTACAAAAGGGCCATAGAGCTTAAACCCGGGATGCATAACCCCTATAACAATCTCGGCGCGATATACGCGGAGACGGGGAAGAAGGCTGAAGCAGCGGGCCTGTTCAGCGCGGCCATATCCAGAGACAAGCTCTATACGGCGGCATATACGAACCTTGGCAAAGTGTTACTCGAGCTCGGAAGGACGGATGAGGCATTAAGCCTCTTCAGGGAGGCTGCTGATATAGACCCAGCCTTAAGATCCGATCCCCAATTATCCGGGATAATGGAGCATTACGGAAGAGAATGGTGATAAAGAAGATCAGCGCTTTAATTGAAAACAGGAAGGCCATAGTGGTCCTTTTCTTCGCAGCCTATTTCTTTACCGGGCTCGCCGTTTTTGGGGATTACGGGGTCTCATGTGACGAGTATTTCTCCAGGGAAAGAGGGCGTATGTCGCTCGATTACATATTCGGAGGCGATGCCTCTCTTCGTGAATACAAATATGCCTACCATGGCGTTGCCCTAGAGATCCCCCTGACGGGTATAGAGAGGGCTTTCGGCCTAACAGACGACACAAAAGCGGCGTATACCATGAGACGCCTGGCAATGTTCCTTTTGTTTTTCACAGGAGTCATATTCTTTTATCTTTTATGCAGGCGCAGGTTCGGGAGCCGGAAGATAGCCCTTCTTGGGAGCCTCTTTCTTGTACTGAGCCCGAGGATATTCGCGCATTCCTTTTACAACCCCAAAGATATACCTTTCATGGTCTTTTTTCTTATAAGCATGTATACGCTAATGAGATATCTGGACAGAAAAACCCTGATGTGGATTGTCGCCCACGCGGCCGTTACGGCAGTGCTCTTCAATGTCCGCATCGCCGGCATCATCGTACCACTACTCAGTATCATATTTATCACAGCGGAATTTTTACGCAAAGCACCCCGGAGAATGAGTGCCGCCTTAAGGGATATTCTTATATATCTGGTGCTCTTTGTATCGCTGTCAGTCGCCCTATGGCCTTTCCTATGGGGCGACCCGGCGGGGAATCTGATCAAGGCGATCGATCTGGCGAAGCTGAATAACTGGTCTGGCCAGGTCCTCTACCTGGGAAGATATATGCATAGCACAGAAATCCCGTGGCATTATATACCCGTGTGGATAGCAGTCTCCACGCCGCTGGTGTATCTGGTGCTCTTCATCACGGGATCATGCCTCGCGGTCTCTTCTTTTTTTAAGAATGATATGAGGTCGTATCCCGAAAGAAGGGACGGTCATATAGTAATGGCCTGGCTTTTTATCCCCGTCCTTTGGGTTATCGGTTTCAAGGTCCCTGTTTACGACGGTTGGCGTCATCTCTTTTTTATATACCCGGCGTTCTTGATATTTTCCTTGTCCGGGTTGTCAGGGCTGGTCGATCTTATAATGAGAAGATTCACGAGCAGGCTGCGGACAGCGCTCATAGCTCTATTATCTTTTGTCATAACGGTAAGCCTCTTAAATATCGCGGTCTTCATGATAAGATGCCATCCGCACCAGAACCTTTTCTTCAACAGGCTCGCAGGCGGGGATATGTCAGCGGCAAAGAAGAGGTTTGGGCTGGACTACTGGGGGATGTCGTATAGGAACGGGCTTGAATATATACTCCGGAACGATCCTTCGGAAAAGATAAGGGTCTTCCCGGATAATATACTGGTAGAAGCAGGCGCTCTTATGCTGCCGACCGGAGAGAGAAAGAGGCTCGTTTTTACGGAGAACCCCAGGGACGCGAAATATCTCATTACAAATTACAGATGGCATGATGAAGAATACCTGCCCGGAGACCCATTTTATACTATAACGATCGACAGAGCAAAGATCGTAGCAGTATATAAGTTAGGGTTATAAAATACTAGATATTTACCCACATTTCGTTTGACACCCCGCCCTTATGTGATATAATATATGCTTAATATTACTAAGAGTGGAATTATGGGGATTAACCCTCGACATTTGGCATGGGAGATGCCAAATGTCGAGGATCAATTCAACCGTTCTAAAGAAGAGTACCATAGAAGATGAAGTTACGAAAAATCTCCGATTTTTCGTAACTTCAGGTCTCATTGAGGGGGAATTATGCGAAGTGATAAGATAAAAAAAGGCATTGAGAGGGCCGGCAACAGGTCTCTTTTATATGCTACGGGTCTTTCGAAGAGTGAGTTCAGGAAACCGTTCATAGCGGTTATTTCAAGTTTCAGCGATATCATACCGGGCCATACCGGCATGAGGCGCCTTGAAAGATTTATCGAAAGGGGCGTATGCTCAGGCGGCGGCGTGCCTTTCCTGATGGGCGTTCCCGGCATATGCGACGGTATCGCAATGGGGCACGAGGGGATGAAATATTCCCTTGCCTCACGCGAGGCCATAGCGGACATGATAGAGACCGTTGTGCGGGCGCACGCCTTTGACGGCTTGGTCTGTCTGACCAACTGCGACAAGATCACCCCGGGCATGCTCATGGCTGTTGCAAGGCTGAATATCCCGGCCGTAGTGGTGACTGCGGGCCCGATGATCTCGGGCAGGTTCGGGAAGAGAAGGCTTTCGCTCGTGAGAGACACCTTCGAGGCCGTTGGGAGATTTAAGAGGTCGGCTATTTCGCAATATGAATTTAACCAGCTTGAGGAGTGCGCCTGTCCCGGCTCGGGATCATGCCAGGGGCTCTATACGGCTAATTCTATGTCATGTATCACTGAGGCCATGGGGATATCTATGCCCGGCTGCGGTACATCTCTGGCGGTGTCGGCAAAGAAAGAGCGCATAGCCTTTGAGAGCGGCGAAAGAATAGTGCAGCTGGTGAGGAAGAGCATAGCTCCTTCCAGTATTCTCAACAAGAAATCCCTTGAGAACGCCATCATCGTTGATATGGCGCTTGGCGGATCTACGAACACCGTCCTGCATCTTCTTGCGCTGGCCCATGAGCTTGAGGTGGATATCCCGCTTTCGAGATTTGATGAGTTGAGCGAGTCCACGCCTCATATTACAAACATAAGGCCCGGCGGTGAATTCTTCATGGAAGACCTCGAATTTGCCGGAGGCATCCCGGCCGTACAGAAGAGGCTCCGTCAGAAGATGAGCGATTGCAGAACGGTCAGCGGCAAACTTATAAGCCACATATCCAGCGACGCGAGGATAATGGACGAAGATGTCATAAAGTCGCTCAAGAAGCCTTTCCACGCGCACGGAGGAATAGCGGTCCTTAAGGGTAACCTCGCGCCGGAAGGAGCCGTTATCAAGCGCACGGCCGTATCATCCGGCATGATGCGCTTTACCGGAACGGCAGTCTGTTTTAACTCTGAAGAGGCCGCCATGAAGGCTATACTTGACGGCAGGATAAAAGAGGGCAATATTATCGTGATAAGGTATGAAGGTCCCAAAGGAGGCCCGGGCATGAGAGAGATGCTCTCCCCGACCTCGAGTGTTATAGGTATGGGGCTGGGCGAGAAAGTGGCCCTTATCACAGACGGCAGATTCTCAGGCGGGACGAGAGGCCCGTGTGTCGGCCATATTGCGCCTGAAGCACAGGCCGGCGGACCGATAGCTATAATCAAGAACGGTGATGAGATATCAATAGATATCCCGAAACGCAAACTTACGCTGAATATAGAACAGCGCGAGATACATAAACGCCTTGCGGAATGGAAACCTCCGCGTCCGAAGATTAAGAGAGGTTACCTGGCAAGATATGCGAAGTTCGTGACTTCAGCTTCAAGAGGGGCGGTGTTTGAGATATGAGTAAAATGAATGGCGCAAAGATACTGTTAGAGTCGCTAAAAAAAGAGAAAGTTGAGGTCATCTTCGGCTATCCGGGCGGGGCCGTCCTGCCTATATTTGATGAGCTGTATGACTGCTCTATAAAGTTCGTGTTGACAAGGCATGAGCAGGCCGCAGCCCATGCGGCAGATGGATATGCGCGCGTTACAGGAAAAGCAGGGGTCTGCTTAGCAACCTCTGGTCCGGGCGCAACGAACCTGGTCACAGGTATTGCTACAGCGTATATGGATTCTATCCCTATGGTTGCGATCACAGGGCAGGTCAAGACTTTCCTTATAGGAAATGATGCTTTCCAGGAGGCGGATGTTACGGGTATAACGAGGCCCATTACAAAACATAACTATCTCGTCAAGGATGTGAAAGACCTTGCGAAGACGATTAAAGAGGCGTTCCATATCGCTCAGACAGGGAGGCCGGGACCGGTCGTTATAGATATACCCGTTGATGTGCAGATACACCAGGCAGAGTTCAGTTATCCCAAAGATGCTGCCATAAGGGGTTACAACCCTACTTACACAGGACACATGGGGCAGATAAAGCGTGCTGCCAAGGCTATATCTTCGGCGAAGAGGCCTGTCATATACGCTGGGGGCGGTGTTATAATTTCAGGCGCGGCAAAAGAGCTGTATGAGCTTGCGACAAAGACAAATATACCGGTTACGACCACCATGCTTGGCCTGGGAGGGTTCCCTGAGACACATGAGCTGTCGCTCGGCATGCTTGGCATGCACGGGACAGCCTATGCCAACCACGCAATAATGGATTCGGATCTTATCATAGCGATAGGCGCGCGTTTTGATGATAGGGTCACAGGCAAGATAGATGAGTTCGCGCCTGACGCGAAGGTTATCCATATAGATATCGATCCTTCGAGCGTCAGCAAGAACATAAAGGTCGATATCCCGATAGTCGGGGATGCGAAGAATATCATGTGCGAGCTGATACAATCTGTCGGCAGTACCGGGACCAAGGAATGGCTTGAGAAGATAGAGGCATGGAAGACAAAGGGTGCTCTCAAATTCCAGGATGATGACCAGCTCAGGCCCCAATATATCGTCAGGGCTATCCATGAGGTGACGAAAGGCAAAGCCATAATAGCGACCGAGGTCGGACAGAACCAGATGTGGGCTGCGCAGTATTACACCTATACAAAGCCGCGGACGTTCTTATCCAGCGGCGGGTTGGGGACTATGGGTTACGGTTTCCCGGCCGCTATCGGCGCGCAGATGGCAGCTCCGGATAAGGTGGTCTTCGATATAGCGGGAGACGGGAGTATACAGATGAATATTCAGGAGCTCGCCACCGCGATGAATTACGGGCTGCCTGTCAAGGTGGCTATACTGAATAACGGTTTTCTCGGTATGGTCAGGCAGTGGCAGGAGCTTTTTTACAAAAAGCGTTATTCACATACGTGCCTGAAGGGCTGCCCTGATTTCGTAAAGATCGCGGAGAGTTACGGTGCGGCCGGCATAAGGATCACAAAGAAGAGTGAAGTTAAACCTGCTATAGAAAAAGCGCTTTCTATAAACAAGCCGGTCTTTATGGATTTCCGTGTGGTAGAAGAGGAGAACGTCTTTCCGATGGTTCCGGCAGGTCAGGCGATAAACAGGATGATAGGCGGCATGGCATAAGCGGGAGGGCTTAGAAGCATGAAACATATAATATGCGTTTTGGTTGAGAATAAATTCGGCGTCCTTGCCCATGTCTCAGGGCTCTTCAGCGCCCGCGGTTTCAATATAACATCGCTTGCTGTGGGCGAGACAGAAGATCCCAGTGTGTCGCGAATGACCATAATAGTCGATGGTGATGACAGGACGCTGGAGCAGATAAAAAAACAGCTCAATAAGCTCATAGATGTAATAAAGGTCTTTGACCTTACGAATACCGACTTTGTGGACCGCGAGCTTGTGCTCATAAAGGTCAAGATCACTCAGGCCACCAGGCATGATGTGATAGAGGCGGTAGAGACCGTGGGGGGAACGATCGCGTCCGCAAGCCAGGATGCGCTTATCGTGGAGGCCATAGGCGACCCGAATAAGACGAATGCGCTTATAGAGGTCCTCAGGCCCTTCGGCATAAAAGAGATGGTAAGGACAGGGCGCATCGCCCTGGCGGTTGAAGGAAAGAAGAAAAACTAGGAGGAAGAAAGAGATGGCAAAGATCTATTACGACAAAGACGCAGATCTGAATACACTGAAGGGCAAAAAAGTGGCGATCATAGGCTACGGCATACAGGGGCGCGGGCAGAGCCTGAACCTGAGAGACAGCGGCGTGGACGTTATCGTCTCAGAGCTCGAAGACACGCCGAATTACAAGACTGCCGTGAGTGATGGCTTCAAACCTGTTCCGGCTGATGAAGCGGCGAAAGAGGCGGATGTTATACAGATACTGACACAGGACCATGTGCAGGCCATGGTATATAATAAAGCCATAGCGCCGAACCTTAAAGAGGGTAAGGCTATACTCTTTTCGCACGGGTTCAACATCCATTTCGGGCAGATAGTCCCGCCAAAAAATATCGATGTGATAATGGTGGCGCCCAAGGGGCCCGGAGCTCTCGTGAGAAGGATGTACGAGGAGAAAAAAGGCGTGCCGTGCCTCATCGCCATATTCCAGGAACACACGGGAAAAGCGCTGCAGGTGGGTCTCGCTTATGCAAAGGCGATAGGCGGTACAAAGGCCGGCGTCATAGAGACTACGTTCAAGGAAGAGACCGAAACCGACCTTTTCGGCGAGCAGACCGTCCTGTGCGGCGGCGTTACCGAGCTGATAAAGGCCGGCTTTGACACCCTGGTGGATGCGGGATTCCAGCCGGAGATAGCTTACTTTGAATGTCTCCATGAGCTGAAACTGATCACGGACCTTATATACCAGGTCGGCATACAGGGCATGAGAAAGAGGGTCTCCGATACGGCTGAATACGGCGACCTGACGCGCGGCAGGCGCATCATCAATAAAGATACAAGAGTCGAAATGAAGAAGATACTGGATGAGATACAGTCCGGCCAGTTCGCCAAGGAGTGGATAGAGGAGAATAAGTCCGGCCGGCCCGTATTCAACTCGCTTTCGAAGAAAGACAACGAGCTTTTGATAGAAAAAATAGGAAAAGACCTAAGGACCATGATGCCATGGATGGAAACGAAATAAATGAGGTCATGACTTACGCGACCGTAAGGGAGCGTAAGCCATACGACCGAATTTATCCCCGCGAAAGCGGGGATCTAGGCCATGGATTCCCGCTTACGCGGGAATGACAGAGGAAATAAAATGAATAACAGGATAATAATATTCGATACGACATTGCGGGACGGGGAGCAATCCCCGGGCGCCAGCCTCAATGCCAAAGAGAAGCTCGAGATAGCCTGGCAGCTCAAGCGGCTTAAGGTGGATGCTATAGAGGCAGGTTTTCCGATAGCAAGCCCCGGAGATTTCGCTTCCGTAAAAGAGGTAGCCGCCAAGGTGAAAGGCCCTATTATATGCGGCCTTGCCCGCTCGAAGAAGGCTGATATAGACGCTGCATACAGGGCCGTGAAATACTCTTCAAGGCCCAGGATACACGTCTTCCTTGCGACATCCTCAATACACATGAAGTATAAGCTTAAGAAGGCCGAAGAGGAGATATTGAGACAGGCAGTGTGGGCCGTGAAGTACGCAAGGTCCAAGACCAGGGATATAGAATTCTCCCCGGAAGACGCCTCAAGGACCGACAGGCGCTTTCTCTACAGGGTGCTGGAGGCTGTGATAGATGCAGGGGCGACGACCGTAAACATACCCGATACCGTAGGGTACGCCGTACCTTTCGAGTTCGGCGACCTTATAGCATCGATAAAAGGGAATGTCCCCAATATCGAAAGGGCCGTGATAAGTGTCCACTGCCACAATGACCTCGGCCTCGGTGTGAGCAATTCACTCGCAGCCGTGGCCAACGGCGCAGGGCAGATCGAATGCACCATAAACGGTCTGGGCGAACGCGCGGGCAACGCATCATTGGAAGAGATCGTCATGGCGCTCGATACGAGAACGGACCTCTTCGATAAAAGGACCTTTGTGGCAAAGAAAGAGATCTACAAGACGAGCCGCCTCGTAAGCAGGCTTACAGGGATACCGGTCCAGCCTAATAAAGCTATCGTGGGCAAGAACGCCTTCAGCCATGAAGCAGGCATACACCAGGATGGCATCTTGAAGAAACGCACCACCTACGAGATAATGAGATCAGAAGACGTCGGCTTCGGCAAGACGCGACTTGTCCTGGGCAAGCATTCCGGCAGGCACGCATTTGGCGAGAGGCTCAAGAAGCTCGGTTTTCATCTGTACGGCAAAGAGCTTGACAGGGCCTTCAAGATCTTCAAGGAGCTGGCTGATAAGAAGAAGCTCATATATGATGAGGACCTCGAGATCATAGTGGAGGATGAACTGAGCTCCATACCGCAGGCCTATAAGCTCCAGGGGCTTAATTTCGCCAGCGGGACAGATGTTACCCCCAGCGCGGAGGTCAAGATCAGGTTCAAAAAGAAGAATATAAAGAAGTCTTCAACTGGGGACGGCCCTGTAGATGCATGTTATAAGGCTATAGACAAGGTCACCGGCATAAAAGGGAAGCTTCTCGATTATTCTATTAAAGCGGTGACGGGCGGAAAAGACGCGCTCGGAGAGGTCACCATAAGGCTCAAGGCGGCCGACAGGGAAGTGAGCGGCAGGGGCTCGAGTACCGACATCGTGGAGGCGAGCGCCAAGGCATATCTCGACGCGATAAATAAGATCGTTTACAAAAGAAAAAAGTAATCGTCATTGCGAGGAGTGAGCGGAGCGAACGACGAAGCAATCTGGGACGATATCCTAGATTGCTTCGCTCGCAAACGCTCGCTCGCAATAACGGGTAGGATATAATGAAGACATACGGTTTGATCGGATACCCGGTGAAGCACAGCCTCTCAGCGGCCATGCACAATGCGGCCTTCAGGCACCTCGGCATAGACGCAGAGTATAAGCTCTTTGAAGTGAAGCCGGAAGAGCTGAAGGATTTCTTTGCGTCTTTTAAAGATAATCTTTCGGGTATAAATATAACTATCCCACACAAGGAAGCCGCGCTCAAATACATGGACAGCGTAGATGACCAGGCTTGCTCTATCGGCGCGATAAATACCGTGGTACTGGATAAGGGCAGCCTCGTAGGCTACAATACGGACGCGGCAGGATTCGGAAGGGCCCTTGAAAATGACCTGGGTTTCAAGGCAGGATCCAAAAAGGCCGTAATGCTCGGAGCGGGTGGAGCAGGCCGGGCGATCTCTTTTGAGCTCGGTTCGCTTGGGATAAGCCGCTTAGTGATAGCAGATCTGGATACGGAAAAAGCCGCATCTCTTGTCGGCGGGGCCAAAGGCCTGAAAGAAGCAGGATATAACGCTATAGCGACCGAATATGACAAGAAGGTCCTGGGGGAGATAATTTATGATTCAGATCTTTTGCTCAACGCAACCCCGTGCGGCATGAAAGAAGGCGACCCCGAGCTCATAGAAGCAAAATTCATGCATGAAGGGCTGTCAGTGTTTGATCTCATTTATAACCCCAGCGAAACAGTACTTGTAAAGAAAGCAAAGCAAAACGGCTGTAAGGCAATAAACGGGTTAAAAATGCTTTTATATCAGGGTGCAGAAGCTTTTACTTTATGGACTAAACATGAAGCGCCGATTGATGTGATGTGGAAGGCGCTAACTAAGGGAGTTGCATTATGAAAAAGACTTTTTTTACACTGCTGATTTTTTCTATGTTTGCATTGCCTGCATGGGCAGTCGCTTTTAATACCGAAGCCGAGCAGACGCAGAAAGTAGCCGAACTTGCTTTAGAGATGTTGGGTGGCAGCAAATACGAGGCTTTGATCCGCCAAAAGCACCCTGAAGCAGCTATTAAATGGAGCAGCAGGGTGTGGGCTTTTGATCCGAATTCGGCTACATATCTTGTTTCCTGCGAATTGAATGAAAAAAAGAAAAATCCTCGTTTCGTTTATTATGAATTAAGCGTTACGATCGTGAATGAAAACCCTGAATTGTTGAAAAAATACGGAATAGTTACTAAGAAATAAAATGATAAAAGCCGTTGTATTTATTATTGGACTCGTGGTAGGGAGTTTTATCAACGTATGCATATACCGCATGCCGAAAAATGAGTCTATAGTGGTTCCGCGGTCACACTGCACGTCGTGCGGAAAGACGATACCCTGGTATGATAATATACCGCTTTTGAGCATTCTTGCGCTCAGAGGCAGATGCCGTTTTTGCAAGAAGCGTATATCGTTCTTATATTTTACCGTTGAGCTTCTGACTGGGCTCATATTCCTGGCGCTCTTTGAGCGCTTCGACATCACAGCACAGTTCTTTGTATTTGCCGCGGTATCGGCGGCGCTTGTCGTGATCAGCTTTATAGACCTTAAGATCCAGGAAATACCCGATGAGATAACGCTTCCCGGTATAGGCATAGGGATCATACTGAGTTTTATATTCCCCGGTATCATGTCGCAGACTGCGCGTTTTCCGGCTCTTCTTTATTCCATGCTGGGAGCCGTTGTAGGCGGCGGCATAACATACATGATGGGAGTATTCGGAAAGGCGTTATTCAAAAAAGATGCCATGGGCGGAGGGGACGTAAAGCTTATGGCGATGTTAGGTGCGTTCCTGGGATGGAAGCTTATCGTGGTGACATTCTTTCTGGCGCCGTTATTCGGCTCTATCGCAGGCGTCTATATACTGGTGAAGAAGAAAGAAACTATCATGCCTTACGGGCCGCATCTATCGCTTGCGGCCGTGACGGTTGTTTTCTGGGGAGAACAGATCTTGGAATGGTTATTGATACTTTGAGGGGGAGGTTATTATGTTAAGATATTTAACGGCGGGTGAATCACACGGAGAGGCTATTGTAGCGATACTGGACGGCATGGTCTCCGGGTTAAAACTGACAAAGGATGCAATAAACGTGGACCTTAAGAGGCGCATGCAGGGTTACGGCAGGGGCGACAGGATGAAGATAGAGTCTGACTCCGCGGATATATTATCCGGCTTGAGGAATGACGTTACACTGGGAAGCCCCATAACCATGCTGGTGAAGAACAAAGATTTCACTATAAACAGCCTTCCGGCCCTGACATGCCCACGGCCCGGCCATGCTGACCTGGCAGGTGCTCTTAAATACGGCCAGAAGGACATGAGGAACATACTGGAGCGTGCCAGTGCCCGCGAAACCGTGGGCCGTGTATGCGCAGGTGCGGTCTGCAGGGAGTTCCTCAGGGCGTTCGACATCGAGGTAGCCAGTCATGTCATTGTGATAGGAGGCGTGGAGGCGCATACAAAAGGCCTCTCTTTCGGCGAACTGCGGGAACTGGCGGAGAAGTCTTCTGTCAGGTGCGCTGACGAGGCCGCCGCAAAACTTATGTGCGAAGAGATAGATTCCGCGAAAGAAGCCGGCGATACGCTTGGAGGGATGTTCGAGGTCATAGTGGATAATGTCCCCCCGGGGCTTGGCAGCTATGCCCAGTGGGACCGCAGGCTTGACGGCAATCTCGCGAGATCCCTCATGGCGATACAGGCCATTAAGGGCGTTTCGATAGGCCTGGGCACTCTTGCGGCTCAGAGGCGGGGCAGCAAATGCCACGATGAGATAATATACTCCAGGAATAAAGGCTTTTCGAGAAAGACGAACAAGGCCGGCGGCATAGAAGGCGGCGTGTCTAACGGGGAGAATATCGTGCTCCAGGCATTCATGAAGCCCATAGCGACCCTTAAGAACCCTATGGGGAGCGTGGATATAAAGACAAAGAAACAGAAGAAGGCCAGCGTTGAGCGGGCGGATGTTACAGCTGTCCCGGCCGCCGGCGTGATCGGCGAAGCTGTCGTTATGTTCGAGATAGCCTGCGCTATGCGCGAGAAGTTCGGTGGCGATTCTCTTGCGGAGATGAAGAATAACTTCAAGGCGTATACGGAACAGGTGCAGGATTTTTAGATGAAGAATATAGTGCTTGTAGGTTTTATGGGTACGGGCAAGACCGCGATCGCCAGGAGGCTTTCGCGCAGACTGAAGATGAAGTACACCAGCACAGACGATATTATCGAACAGAAGACGGGAAAGGATATAAACGATATATTCGCCGAGGACGGGGAATCCCGCTTTAGGGAGATAGAGCGAGAAGTCGTTAGGGAAGTATCCGCCATGGATAACACCGTTGTGGCGGCAGGCGGCGGCGTGGTTATAGATCCCGATAATATAAAGGACCTGAAGGCAAAGGGAGTTATTATATGCCTGAACGCGACCCCTGAGGATATTCTGGCCAGGACGAAGGCCTTTACACACAGGCCGCTTTTGAATGTGCCTGACCCGTTAGGCAAGATAAAAGAGCTTCTTGGGTCCAGGGAAAAATTTTACAAGAGGGCGGATCACCAGGTGGATACATCGGGCAAGTCACCCGATAAAGTGGCTGCCGAGATAATAACATTGGTGAAGGGATCATGAGGTATAGCACAGACGATCTGATATTGCTGAATATGGCGAGGGTGGGCTGGATAAGGCTGAAGAATCTTATAGATAATTTCGGGGGTATCGATAAAGCCCTGGAGTCGAGCCCGGCGGAGCTCCGCATGCTGGATAATATAGGCCCTCTTTTAGCCCAAAAGATATCCGGGATAAAAGAGGAGAAAGGCCTGAAGGAAGAGAAAGACCTCATAAGGCGCGGCGGTATCAAGATCATTACGCTCTTTGACGAAGATTATCCGAGACTCCTGAAAGAGATATACGATCCGCCTCTTATCCTTTATGTAAAAGGCGGTCTCCTGCCGGACGACGGAACGGCCGTAGCGATGGTCGGTTCAAGAAAGGCGAGCATTTACGGCGTCAATACCTGCAGGACGATATCGCGCGGCCTGGCATCTTCGGGCGTTACAGTGGTAAGCGGCCTCGCGCGCGGTATAGATTCAACCGCGCACAGGGCGGCGCTTGAATTTAACGGCCGTACCATAGCGGTACTTGGCAGCGGACTTAACTGCATATATCCTCCCGAAAACAAGGAATTGGCTTCCTGGATCGCCTCTTCCGGCGCCGTAATATCGGAATTTCCCATGAATACATTGCCTATAGCACGGAATTTTCCTGTCCGGAATAGGGTAATAAGCGGGCTGAGCCTTGGAGTGGTCGTGGTCGAGGCCGCCCAAAGAAGCGGTGCCCTCATAACAGCGAGATGCGCCCTTGAACAGAATAGAGAGGTCTTTGCCGTTCCCGGGAGGGCGGGCACAGCGACGTCGGCTGGTACACACAGCCTGATAAAAGAAGGCGCCAGGCTTGCGGAAGACGCCGGTGACATCATGGATGAACTGAATTTGACCCCGGTTGCAGGGTTTGCTAAAGATGCGGGATCCCGCGCACCCGGCGGCTTGCGGCCTGTATTGGACAAAAAAGAGGGAGAGCTGTTTAGTCTGCTCTCAGATGACGCATTGCATATAGATGATATCGTGGACAGGAGCAGCCTCTCTTTCCGCGATGTGAACAGCCTGCTACTGAAGCTGGAGATGAAAAAACTTGTCAGGCAATTACCCGGGAAAAGCTATTCTCGGGCATAGAAGGGAAAAAGCGTTTATGGCAAAAAAGATCGTTATAGTGGAATCGCCGGCAAAATCGAAAACCATAAATAAATTTCTGGGCAAGGACTATCTTGTCACCTCAAGCATGGGCCACATAGTCGATCTCCCAAGGGGGCGCATGGGCATAGATGTAGAGAAGGGTTTTGAGCCCGAATATGTGGTGATACCCGAAAGAAAAAAATATCTTACGAAACTGAAGAAAGAGGCATCCGGCAAGGACGAACTATACCTGGCGCCGGACCCGGACAGGGAAGGTGAGGCGATAAGCTGGCATCTAGCCAATCTCCTCGGCAAGAAAAAGAAGGTGTTCCGCGTTTCGTTCGATGAGATAACAAAAGACGCTGTTACAAAGGCATTTAAACATCCTAACGCGAAAATAGATATGAATAAGGTGCACGCGCAGCAGGCGAGAAGGCTTATGGACCGTATAGTCGGTTACTCCCTCAGCCCGCTTTTATGGAAGAAGGTCACAAGGGGCCTGAGCGCCGGCAGGGTGCAGTCGGTGGCGGTGAGGCTGATAGTCGAAAGAGAGAGGGCCATAAAGGCTTTCGTGCCGCAGGAGTACTGGGATGTCATCGCGCACCTTAAGAAAAAGACGGATGACCGCAGGTCATTTGAGGCGAGGCTGGAGAAGATAGACGGCAAGAAGCCCGAGATAAAGGAGAAGGATACCGCGGACAAAATAGTCGCTGAGATAAAACACGAGGAATTTGTCGTTGACGCCATAAGAGGGACCAAGAGAAAGAAGAAGCCGCCGACACCTTTTACGACCAGCATAATGCAGCAGGACGCTTTCAACAAGCTGCGTTTTCCCGTCAACAGGACCATGAGGACGGCCCAGCAGCTCTATGAAGGCATAGAGCTGGAGAAGGGCGAGAGCGTCGGTTTGATAACATACATGAGGACGGATTCATTCAAGATATCGGCGGATGGCCAGAAGTCGGCGCGCGAGTACATACTGAAAAAATACGGCAGGGACTACTACCCTGAAAAGCCGAATATATATAAATCCAAAAAGAGCGCCCAGGAGGCCCACGAGGCGATAAGACCCACCCTCCCGCTCAGAGAGCCGGAGAGCGTAAAGAACTTTTTGTCGCCCGAGCAGTTAAAGCTCTATGAACTGATATGGAACAGGTTCATCGCCAGCCAGATGGCGCCGGCGGTGCTCAGCCTTACGCAGATCGATATCAAGGCCGGCAGGTTCACATTCAGGACGAGCGGTACAAAGGTCATGTTCAACGGGTTCATGGCCGTTTATAATATCGAATCCAAGAAAGATCCTGAAGAACGGCGCAAAGATACCCAGAAAGTCCCTATAGTGAGGGTGGATGAGATACTGGACCTCGTGAAGCTCGAGCCGGGCCAGCATTTTACAAAGCCGCCGCCCAGGTATTCGGATGCCTCACTTGTAAAGGACCTGGAAGAGAAGGGCATCGGGAGGCCGTCCACTTACGCGCCTATCATCTATACGATAATACTGAGAAATTACGTGAAACGCGAAAGGGGGTACCTGCATCCTACCGAGCTGGGCGTTATCGTGAACGATCTTCTTATACCCCATTTCCCCAGAGTTCTGAACAGTAAGTTCACCGCCTTTATGGAAGAAGAGCTGGACGAAGTGGAAAGCGGCCAGATAGAATGGACCAAGGTCCTGAAGGATTTTTACGATCCGTTCGTAAAGAACCTCGAGCATGCGAAGGCGGCGATGGAGAGCATAAAGAAAAAGGTCATAAAGACCGATAAAGTATGCGAGCAGTGCGGCCAGCCCATGATAATCAAATGGGGAAGGCGCGGGAAATTCCTGAGTTGCTCGAAATTCCCGGAATGCAAGCACGCGCGCTCCATAACAACAGGGGTAAAGTGCCCGAACAAAGACTGTGAAGGGGAGCTCGTTGAGAGACGCTCAAGGTCGAAGGGCAAGCGTTTTTACGGCTGCAGCAAATTTCCCAAGTGCACCTTTACATCGAATAAACTCCCGGAGGAATCGAAGCCCGGGACAGATGAGAAACCTCCGTTAAAATAGGGACAGAATGATAGACAGGTATATAGATAAATTCGTGACCTATCTTAAAGTAGAGAAGAACGCCTCAGTGCATACGATAATAAATTACACTGAGGACTTAAAAGGTTTCTCTTCTTTTTTACAAGACAAACCTTTGGAGGATGTGGATTATCTCGTAATAAGAAAGTTCCTCGCGGCATTGCGCTCGAAAGAGTATGATAAAAGGACCATAGCGCGGAATTTATCGACATTAAGGTCGTTCTTTAAATTCCTGTACAAGGAGGGTTATTTAAAGTACAACCCCATGTCCACCGTATCGACGCCGAAGATCTCAAAGAAGCTCCCGAAGTTCCTGGATGTGGCCAGCGTAATAAAGCTGATCGAGTCACCCGACAAGAAGGACGCTCACGCTTTAAGGGACCGCGCGATAATGGAGGTGCTCTATACTTCGGGGATGAGGGTGAGCGAGCTGGTGTCTCTGAACTTGGATGATATAAATATAGACGGTGGTGATGTGCGTTGCTTTGGTAAGGGGCATAAGGAGCGGATTATTCCCATTGCTCCTCATGCTGCCTTAACGGTAAAAAAGTACTTG
>CAZKWI010000013.1:0-31888 GCA_964556455.1 uncultured Planctomycetia bacterium
GCCGTCCAGTCCCGCCTTTTTGGCAAGGCTGGCCAGCGAAAGGACCGCTTGGTCAGGGGTTTTCTTTATGCCGATATCCTTCAGGTCTTTAGCGTCCATACTGGTAAGTACCGTTACGCCAAGTATCACGGGCTTATTCTTACCGAACCTCTCCACAGCCTCTTCGGCGCCTTTTACAGCTGCTTTCATCATGTCGAGCCCGCCTAAGGCGTGGACATTGAGCATATCCACTCCAAGGCCCGTGGCCGCCGCCACGGCTTTCTCGACCGTGGCAGGTATGTCGTGGAACTTGAGGTCCAGGAAGCACCCCCCGCCTTTCCGCTTGACGTGGTTTATGACCTCCTGACCTGACGTCGTAAAGAGCTGGCTGCCCACCTTAAATATCTTTATGGTGGGATAGAGCCTGTCCACCAGGTCCTTGCCCGATCCGGCGTCAGCCACATCGAGCGCCGCTATTATCCTGTCCTTAAGTTTTTTCGTCATACCTTAAGGGAGCCTGTCAGCTCCTTTGCGCTCTTCAAGCCGTTAGACTTAATATAGTACTTTAAACCGTCTATAATTTCAACGCTTTTGTCAGGGTGCACAAAATTCGCTGTTCCCAGCGCCACAGCCGATGCCCCGCATACCATGAACTCTATAGCGTCATCCGGGCTCATTATGCCGCCCATTCCCACTATAGGAATATCCACGCTGTTGTAGACATCCCATACAGCCTTGATGGCCAATGGCTTTATGGCCGGGCCGCTCAAGCCTCCCGCTATATTGCCTAGGAGCGGTTCTCTAGTGGAGATATCGGCCCCCATGGCAGCGTATGTATTCACTAAAGAGAGCGCGTCAGATCCGGCGTCCTGCGCCGCTTTCGCAATTTTTGCTATATCCGTTACGTTGGGCGTAAGTTTTGTTATCACGGTAAGGGATGTGACACGCCTGGCCGCCTTGACTATCCTGTAGGTGGCTCTTCTGTCCTGGGAAAAGAGCTTATACCTCTCGCCCTTCGCCCTTGGGCCGCCTAGATTCGGGCACGATATATTTATCTCAAGGCCGGCTATCCCCCTTACCCCGTCCAGCCGCCTTGCAAGTTTTGCGAAATCCCGTATCTTTTCGGCGCCTATACTTACGATGACAGGTATCCCGAGCTTTCTCAAGCATGGCATCTTCTCTTCTATAAAGCTCTCCACGCCGCTATTCTCGAGCCCTATCGAATTGAGCATGCCTGACGGTGTCTCGGCTATCCTCGGTGGGTTGTTCCCGGACCTTGCATTGACCGTAATGGTCTTTGTGACTATCGCTCCGAGTTTTCCTATGTCTGTTATATCCGCGTACTCCTCGCCGTATCCGAAAGTCCCGGAAGCTACCATAACAGGGTTTTTCATCTTTATCCTGCCTATCGTTACCGCCAGGCCGGACCCCTGTCTCCCGGCCTTCGCGCGTCTTTTCTTTACCATATTATGTCTCCAGATTTAAATACCGGGCCGTCTTTGCAGGCCATCTTGTAACCTATTAAGGTCTTCACTGCGCACCCGAGGCACGCCCCTGTCCCGCACGCCATCTTCTCCTCGAACGATACGAAACACATGATCTTGTTCTTTCTTGCAATATCCGCTACTGCTTTCATCATCTTATGCGGGCCGCAGGTGTAGATAGTCGCAGGCCTTAAGTTGCGACCCGTGAGTATTTTTTTCAAGAGGTCCGTAGCAAGGCCTTTATGGCCTCTTGATCCGTCTTCGGTCGCTATCTTTACTATAGCACCAAGCCTTCTAAATTCGTCTCCGCACAATACATGACTCTTCGTCTTTGCGCCTACAAGCGCTGTGAGCCGGGCGTTTCTCGCCGCGCACTTCTCCGCCAGCGCCAATAACGGTGCCGCGCCTATTCCACCGGCGATCAACACGATATTTTCGTCCTTCCTGAGCGGTTGAAAGCCATTGCCTAAAGGGCCGATGATATCGAGTCTTTCCCTGGCCTTGCGTTTCGAGAGCGCGTCGGTCCCTTTACCTACAACTTGATAGAGCAGCTCAAAGTGACCGTTTTCTATCCTGTGGAAGGAGAGCGGCCGCCTGAGGAGCGGGTTGAGCGCATCTGAGCACTTCACCATAACGAACTGCCCAGGCTTCGCGAGCCGTGCCACTGCCGGGGCCTCAAGGGCCATCTTGAACCGCCCTTCGCTCACACTCTTATTTGATATTATCCTGGCCTTTATATTTTTCATCAGAAAAACACCATCTGTTTTTTGCTCTCTTCATCTTCCTCGCTGAACACATCTATCTTACCATATACTCCGTCATAACCGGGATCTATATTGACCTTGCCCTTTCTTACATTCAGGATACCTTTTGCTATCTTAGGAGAGATCTTTTCCAGGATCTCGCTCTCCGGCACATCAAGCAGGATATTGAACTCAGTGCCGAAGGCCCCTATGAGCTTATTGTATTCTCTCTGGACCGATACCGTATTCACCCCGACACCCAAGGCATCCGCTATGATCTCAGCCAGAGGTATGAGGCTCTTAAATCCAGGTGCGCCTTCGAGAGTGAACCCTTCCTTCCTGTCGCTCAGACTATGCACCCTGTTCATGACGCCTATAGTAAGCTTCTTGCCGCAGGCGGGGCACTTGTTGTCGACATTCTTTGCCTCCTTCGGAGATAACGCCTGTGCGCATGGGCGGTGACCGTCCCAGTGGTACTTGCCTTCCTGCGGGAAGAATTCTATCGTATACAAGAATCTCGAGGTGTCCTTATTTTTCAGTATATCCCTGATGTCGTTGTAGGTCACGGGTCCGCTGAATACGTTGGCCTCCCTGCCGAGCTTCGCCGGTGAATGTGCATCTGAGTTCGATGTCAATGTAAGCCTATCCAGTGCCGATAATCTCCAGTTCATTGCGGGGTCCGAGCTCAGGCCCGTCTCTACAGAATAGATATTCGGTGTCTGGTCCTCGAAGCACTCTTCTATTTTATCAAATCCGGAATTTGATCCGAACAGAGAAAAATGCGGGGTCCAGGCGTGCGCGGGGATAACCATGCAATCCGGGTTTATTCTAAGGAGCTCCTTGACCATCTTATCGGACGGGATACTCAAAATAGGCCTACCGTCCGCCTCTAAGTTGCCGTATCGCCTTAAGAGTGAATTTATCTCTTCTACGGTGCCGAGATCCGGTGCGTAGATGATATTATGTATCTTCCTGGTCTTTGCCGCCTTAAA
This sequence comes from uncultured Planctomycetia bacterium, assembly GCA_964556455.1. Classification (GTDB taxonomy): domain Bacteria; phylum Omnitrophota; class Gorgyraeia; order JABMRJ01; family JABMRJ01; genus CAZKWI01. The sequence continues at coordinate 3,199 of CAZKWI010000013.1, forward strand.
ATAGATACTGCAGACCTCGACTGAGAGCATAAAGTCTACCCCGTCGTGCCGGTAGAGCCCGCCGCCTTTCGGCTCCAGGTTCTTCTTAAGCTCGGCGAGCCACGCGGAGTGTGTGAAATCGCCTGTGGCTACAAGGGATATGCCTTTTATCTTTGCCCACTTCGCCAGGTTTGCTATATCCATATTCTTTGAAGTGGCGCGTGAATACTTTGAATGTATATGGAGATCCGCTATGTATTTACTCATATCTTGAGCTTCTCCATGAATTTCTTAGCAAGGCGCCAGTGTGACCCTTTCCAGTACACCTTGTCGCAGCTCGCGCAGTACATGAAATCATCCTGCGTCTTATAGACATGCGGGGGTATCTTCCACTTGTGGTTCTCTTTGTTCGTTTTATCGAGCATGGTGTTGCACTTGGCGCACCTTGTGAAGACATTATTCTTGTCTATGGTAAGGTGCAGGCTCTTCATGACTTGCGCAAACTGCTCGTCCACGTTATCGCTGTCTATATGGACCATACGGACCCCGCTGAACCTTGAAAGCCTTGAGTCGCGCGTGAGTATTATCCTGTATTCCCTGAGGCTTTCTATTACGATATCCTTCTTCTCCGCGCGGTCGAAGAATACACAGTCATATCCGAGTATCCTCAGCCATCGGGCGAGCCTGCCGAGCTCTATGGTCGTTATGAATTTAGGTGCTTTTTTCATCCTTAATAACGCGCCTTCCTCCCACTATAACGTCCGTCACCCTGCCTTTGAAGCGCCAGTCTATGAAGGGTGAGTTCTTGCTCTTTGAGCGGATCATATCTTTTGAATACACCCATTCTTTTTCCTTATCGATTATGGTTACATCCGCATCGCATCCGGGAGCGAGGCTTCCTTTCCACTTAAGACCCAGTATCCTGGCCGGGTTTGCAGACATAAGCTCCGCCAGGGTCTTCCACGAGATGACTTTATCGTTAACAAGAGCCATGGCCAGGGCGAGTGATGTCTCCAGGCCTATTATGCCGAATGCTGCGGCGTCAAAGACGGTCTCCTTTTCGTGCTTGCCGTGCGGTGCATGGTCAGAAGCTATGGCGTCTATAGTGCCGTCGCTCAGGCCCTTCTTTATCGCCTCGAGGTCCTCTTTTGACCGGAGCGGCGGGTTCATCTTGGTCCTCGTATCATAAGTCTCGCAGCATGTATCAAACAGGCTGAAATAATGCGGGGCCGTCTCTGCGGTGACCGCTACGCCTTTTTTCTTAGCTTCTCTTATTATGTCCACCGACTCTTTGCAGCTCACATGCGCTATATGCACTCTAGCCCCTGTCTTTTCCGCAAGCTCTATGTCGCGCTCTACAAACCCGTATTCGGACCTTCTGGGTATAGGGCGAAGGCCGAGTTTTGTCGCGACTATACCTTCGTTCACGACGCCGTACCGCGACACGGACATATCCTCGCAGTGAGCTATCACAAGAAGGTCGTTTGCCCTTGCCGACTCGAACGCCCTCTCCATTATAGACTTATCCTGTATGGAACCGCCGTCGTCCGTGAGCGCTACGGTACCGCACCCCTTCATGCCCTTCATATCCACGAGTTGTCTGCCGGCCCTTTCCCTGGTTATAGCTCCAACCACGTAAACGTTTGACGCAGCGTCTTTTCTTATTATCTCTTCAAGGCGCCTTACGACATCTGGGTTGTCTGCGGCAGGTGATGTATTCGGCATGGCACAGACGCTCGTTATCCCACCGGAAACAGCCGCGCGGGTGCCGGATGCGACCGTCTCTTTATCCTCCCTGCCAGGCTCCCTCAAATGGACATGCATATCGATAAGCCCCGGAAGGACGATCTTCCCTTTTGCATCGATAACATCCCTGCCTCTGGTCAGCATCTTCCTTGCGACCCTGACTATCTTTGACCCCTTGATCTCGATACTGTAATTGCCCTCTTTTCCGCTTGAGGGATCGACTATATAACCGTTTTTTATTATCATATCAGCTCTTTTTTGTTTTGGCATGGGCTACAAGATAGAGTACTGCCATCCTGACCGCTATGCCGTTTGTGACCTGTTCCAGTATTACGGAGTTGGCGCCGTCCGCCACCTCCGCTGACATCTCAACTCCCCTGTTTATGGGGCCGGGATGCATGACTACTATATTCTCTTTAGCGTTCCTGAGGCGCTCTTCTGTGACACCGAACGCCTTGAAGTAACCCATCCTTGAAGGGAATGCGGCGTTATCGTCTCTTTCCAGCTGCATGCGAAGGACATTTATAGCATCAGCGTCTCTTATGGCCTCATCTACGTCTGTTGTTACCCTGACGCCCAGTTTCTCTATGCCCTGCGGAATAAGCTTTTCGGGTGCACATACGGTGACATTTGCGCCCAGCTTTGTAAGTCCCCAGATATTCGAGCGCGCCACCCTGGAATGCGCTATGTCGCCTATTATGCTTACGTTGAGGCCCTCTATCCTGCCGAGCTTCTCTTTTAAGGTGAACATGTCGAGCAGGGCTTGCGTAGGGTGCTCATGCCAGCCGTCACCGGCGTTTACTATGCTTATATCCACGGACCTTGACAGCATAAGCGGCGCCCCGGAGGAATTATGCCTGACGACTATTATGTCTATCTTCAGGGCCTCGAGGTTCCTCCCTGTGTCTATGAGAGTCTCGCCTTTCTGTATGCTCGATGATTCCCTCACGATGTTTATAACATCCGCCGAGAGCCTCTTCGCCGCAAGCTCGAATGATGTCCTTGTGCGTGTGGACGGCTCGTAAAAGAGGTTCACTACGGTCTTGCCGCGCAGCGTAGGGACTTTCCTGAGTGGCCTTGCCAGGACCTCTTTGAAGGATTTGGAGCTTTCGAGTATGAGCTCTATCTCTTCTTTTGTCAGATACTCGAGCCCCAGGAGGTCCTTTTTTGTCCAGATGATCTGCTTCTTCGGAACCGTCACTTTACTTACCTCCGGTCTTTTCGCATATAATAACTTCGTCAATTTTATCGACCTCCTTCAGTTTCACCTCTATGACCTCGTTCGCTGAAGTGGGCACGTTCTTGCCCACGTAATCTGCCCTTATGGGAAGTTCTCTGTGGCCCCTATCTATCAAGACGGCCAGTTGTATCGCAGCAGGCCTCCCAAAATCCACAAGCTGGTCCATGGCGCACCTTATGGTGCGGCCGGTATAGAGGACATCGTCGACCAAGACCACCTTTTTTCCTGTTATGTCAAAATCTATGTTGGTCTCTTTCAGTACAGGCTGTTCTGCTACTTCTGTAAGATCATCTCTATAGAGAGTAATGTCAAGTATGCCGAGCAGGGGCTTCCTGCCGGTGATCTTGTCTATCATGGGCACTATTCTCTTGGCGAGATACTCGCCCCTGTTCCTTATACCTATTATGACAAGGTTGTCCTTATCTCTGTTGCGCTCTATTATCTCATGCGAGATCCTGGTGATAGCTCTCTCTATGGCTTCCGCGTCCAGTATCTTGGCTTTCTCTCTAAGCTCCATAAGACCTCCGTATATGATCCCTCGCCTCGTTTTCACACTTCGCTCGGGATTAATTCGCATTTATGACTTACGTCGCTTCGCTTCCGTAAGTCATGTGCTCATTAAAAAAATAACCCACCCGCTTTATACGGGTAGGTCTATTTATAGTCTTTCTGGTTTTAACCACTCTTTTTGCTCCTTTACCAGCCTCGCAGGACCGGTTTAAAAGGCCTGAACTTGATGAATATTGTACTGTTTTTTACCTGTATTGTCAACAGAATATTTAAATGATTATGATGAATTCGCCACGGGGTTTTGTGGTGGTAAAGTGCTCTACCAATGCACTTGCCTTATCGCGTTTTATCTCCTCGAATTTCTTCGTAACTTCCCGCGCCACAACGAGTTGCACATCGCCTAATACTTCGAGTATATCCGCGAGCGCCTTCTGAATCCTGTGGGGGGATTCGTAGAGTATAATGGTGCGCTTTTCACCTGATAGCTCTTTTAAGCGTTTTCTTCTCTGGGAGGATTTGTTTGACAAAAACCCTTCAAATACAAATTTATGTGTATGTTTGCCCGATACAACAAGCGCCGCTATCAGGGCGGTTGGGCCCGGGATCGGCGTTACCTGTATACCGTTTTCTATAGCAAGCTTTATGACATGCGCTCCCGGGTCTGATATGCCTGGTGTACCGGAATCTGAGATAAGCGCTATATTCAAACCTTCCTTCAGTTTTTTAAGCAGGGAGTCTGCCTTATGTATTTTATTATACTGGAAATAGCTTGTTAAGGCTGTATGGATATCGTATCTTGCTGTTAAGATCCTTGTGTGGCGGGTATCCTCGCAGGCTATTAAGTCTACCTCTTTTAATATGCGAAGTGCCCGAAGGGTGATATCCTCGAGATTGCCTATGGGGGTGCTTACTATATAAAGCGTGCCACGGTTCATTCTACAGTCACGGATTTGGCGAGGTTCCTCGGCTGGTCTATATCGTAGCCGAATTCAAGGGCCACGTAATACGCCAGAAGCTGCAGCGGTACGGCTACAAGAATGGGTGAAAAGAGTTCGTGTATCTCGGGTATATCTATGCTGTAATTCAGGTTCAACGATTTGATGCTGTCGTCACCGGAAGTGATTATGCCTACGACGATGCCGCCGCGGGTCTTCACTTCCTGGATGTTGGATAGCATCTTGTCGTATGTCTTCGACTTTGTCGCGATGCAGACCACCCAGGGGTTTTCGTCTATAAGCGCTATCGGACCGTGCTTCATCTCCCCTGCGGGATAGCCTTCCGCGCTTATATAGGATATCTCTTTCAGCTTTAAAGCACCCTCGAGTGCGTTCGGGTAGTTGATATTCCTGGCAAGGTAGAGAAAGAAGCTCTTCGTATGGCACTTCTCGTAATATGCCTTAAAGTCTTTAGCATAGTGGGCTATCTCGTTGCCTTCGAGTTTATACCTGGAGAGTATTTCCTGCAAAAGGGACGGGATGTTCTTAAACTCCTTCAGCAGGCCTTTTATCCTCTTTTCGGTTAAGGTTCGTTTTAGTTTTGCCACATAAAGAGTGAAAAGATACAGCGTAGCAAGCTGTGCGGTATAGGCTTTCGTAGACGCGACCGCTATTTCCGGGCCGGCATGCGTGAATATCACCCCGTCGGATTCTCTCGCGATGGAGCTCCCGAGCACGTTGCATATCGCAAGGACCTTAGCGCCCCTTTTCTTGGCTTCTCTTAACGCTGCGAGCGTGTCAGCGGTCTCTCCCGACTGGGAGATGACTATCATGAGGGTGTCCTGGTTCACTATGGGATCGCGGTACCTGAACTCGCTCGAAGTGTCGGCCCATACGGGTATCCTTATATCCTCCTCGAGCATATATTTTCCCGTAAGGCCGGCATGATATGCCGTGCCGCAGGCCACTATAGCAATGTTGCGCGCTTTTACGAGCTGGTCATCTGTGATCCTCAATTCATCGAAATGTATCCTCTCTCCAGAGATCCGCGTATTTATGATCTTATTTATCACTTCAGGCTGCTCGAATATCTCCTTCAGCATAAAATGCGGGAAACCGCCCTTCTCAGCCTGCCCTATGTCCCAATCTATCTTCTCAGTTGTCTTATCTACTCTAGCCCCTGCGAGGTTCTTGACATCCACGCCGTTTATGTCAATAGTTACTATCTCACCGTTATTGACATACATGATATCGCGCGTGTATTCCAGGATAGCAGGGACGTCGCTCGCCAGGAAATTCTCGCGTCTTCCCACGCCGGCTATAAGCGGGCTGTCCAAACGCGCGCCTATTATCCTGCCTGGCTCGTTCTTATGCATAACACAGACGGCGTACGAGCCTTTGAGCTGGGTTACAGCCTTTCTGACGGCTTCCTCGAGATTGCCGGTGTAGAATTTTTCGACGAGGTGGGTAATGACTTCTGTATCTGTGTCTGAAGCGAACTTGTGCCCTTCCATCACGAGAATATCTTTCAGCTCCTGGAAATTCTCTATGATGCCGTTATGGACTACTGCTATCTCTTCTTTGCAGTCCATATGCGGGTGGGCATTTACATCATTGGGGGCGCCGTGCGTGGACCAGCGGGTATGGGATATGCCTGTCTTGCCTGTGAGGGGCTCGGTTTCAAGAGCGTTCATGAGCTCATTCACCTTGCCCTTCTTCTTCCTGAAGTGTATATTGCCGCCGTCGTTAAAGACCGCTATGCCCGCGGAATCATACCCGCGGTATTCAAGCCTCTTCAGGCCTTTGGTCAGAACATCTACAGCTTCTCTATCGCCGACGTATCCAACAATGCCGCACATACGTTAAATATATCATCTATATAACGAGAAATCAAGGAATTTTCAAAACCGTCATTGCGAGGAGCGAAGCGACGAAGTAATCTAAGATGTATTATAACGCCGCACCCGCTTCACGCTCCGCCCTGCGCAAAACATCAAGGTTGGGGGTTTCCGGCGCTACATCCGGCAGGTATAATATTATAGACAGGCCGTCGAAGAGTGCTTCAAGGTCTTTGGCTTCTTCGGCTTCACGCAGTTCTTCTATAAGGTCGGTGTGCACTACGGCGTCCATTTCTTTAATAGAATTCATTATCGCGGCAATGGTGGCTTCTATGCTTTCGCTGTCAGACCCAGCCTGCGCAAACTCTTTTTTCTTGAGTTCTATATATCTCGCGAATAACGGGCCAAGCAGCATCTGGTTCCAGCCTGATATCCATTCCCCTTCAAGACTTACCACATGGGCAAGGTTGTTTCTTGTAAGTAGGTTACTGAGTCCTCTTGTTTCGTCGCCTGAAAGCCTGAATGTAAATATTATCTCCTCCGGGTTCGCTTCCTTGCGGCGCATGAGCTCACCCCTGAACGCCCTTAGTCTACCCACATTACCTTCGGAAAGCGTCCCGTCGTTCACGTAGACTATATATTCCACATTGCCTCTGCCGTCGCCGTCTATTCCCCGCACAAGCCACATCTTCTCACTGATCTGCCTTGCGTCCTGCGTAATAAGCTGAGCGTATTTTTCATCCTCAACGACTATGCCTATTGTATATGCCGCCTTACTACATCCGATATCCTCGGTTAAGATACGGAACTGCCCCTTCAGTCCGGACTCGACTGCGCCTGCATCTACCGTGCTCGTCCTCGGCGCCGTAGCTGTGGTTTCTGCCGCGGGTTCGTTTTCATCAGATGACTTGAAATATTCCGGGTTCCAGTTTTCGATAAATCTTTCGTCTTTCCCGATAGCCCCCGCAAGCTCTGTATTGCCTTCACGCAAGGCGTGGTAAACCATGATATCCCTTAAAGTCACGCCTTCTCCTGTGATGCTGTGTATCTTATCCGTACCAGAGGCTATGTCCATTTCATTTAAATCGGATTGTATTCTGATATCTCCATCCGGAGCCCCGTAGACAGTAAAGAATCTCTCAGGGTTATCTTCGTACTTGTCGCGGAGCATACCCAGCATCACTTCGAAATTATACCGGGGGAAACTTGCATGCCTGGGATCCCAGGACCTTTTCTTCAGCATGAAATCCTCATTGTTCCAGTTAGGGAGTTTATCCCAGCCAAGGAGCCGGACCAGATCCATTTGCTCCCGCCTTAGTAGTTTCTCTAAATCTTGCAGGTTGCAGTCTGTGTCAGCATCCATGGCAAGTTTTGCTACCCCTGCCCGCGAGCCGTATCTTTTAATAACCTCTTCTTTGCCTATTTGCTTCCACAGCCTGTAGACGGCCATAAAATCTTCTTGTGTAAGATATTTCCTAGTGCGTATCTTCTTTCTTATGCTGTGATCAAGGTACCTGCGGATTTTTTCAATATCGATGTCTGGTAAATTATGTTTCCTGCCTATCTCGTCAGCCGCAAGATACAGCCAGAATGGGTTCTCTATGATGCGACCTATGTACTCTCCTAATGAACTCTTAAAAGCGCCTCTGGCTTTATTATTGCGCATATGCATCGCGGCGTAATATTCAAACTTCTCCTGCGCCCACAGGTGAGACTCCGTACCGAGGCCTTCTTCTTTTACTATTTGCTCTATATCCTTTTCCGCTTTTTCTGCAGCTTTTGATGAAATAAGATCCTTGCGGTATAAACCCCAGAATATATCAATGTATGTCTTTTTATCAAATTCTGAAGGGAAATATGTGCCATTCTCTTCCCGTTCCAGCGCGATACCGGCCTGCTCTCTTACGGTTATTTCGTCTTCAAGCATTATTACGGTTTCTCCTGTTACAGGGTCGATCCCGTATAGAGTATTGGCCGCACTCTTGGCCACGCTGATTTCTTCATGCGGCTCCGCGTCTACCGTGCTTGTTCTCGGCGCTGGGTCGGCATTATCGCCGGAACCCTGTGCTTCAAGAAGCCGATTGGCTTCGGCAAGAAGCTCCCTTTCGCTTGTTCCAGAGTGCTGTAGTTTTACGATATGCTTCTTGTTATCGTCTGATAGCTGGTAGAATGCCTGGAAAAGGAGTTGTCGTGTTTCCCGTTTTCCCCTTATTGTAGTTTTCTTCCATGCTTCAAGCACTGACTTGGCGTGCCAGGTCATATGCCTGTTTTGCCTTAACTTGTACCTGCCATCTTTCGCATTAAGGTCCTCGCCGTAGATTAAGGCGCCTTTAACTATAGCGCAATAAGCAAGCCAGGCATCGAACTGGTCGTGGCCGGTGGTGCTGCGGTATTCATCGCCGGTTTCTATGGATATAACATTGTCTCTTATATGCTGCAGCCCGTCAGTGAAGGCAATATATGGTAATGTTATATCGGCATGAACTGCTTTTAATTCTTCGTGCATAATATCATATATCTTGATGATATCTGCCTCCACCACTCTCCCCGCCTCAAAAATAAAAGTCAAGCCGTCTATATCGGAATCATACGTCGCCAATCCCACTATGTATGAAGACAGCGGGCTGCAATAGACGCTTACAAGCGCGCCGGGATATAACGTCTGTATCCTGTCGTAGATATTTTCCAGCGCCTGTGTGAAGACAGGGGTATAGTCTATTTCGGTCTCTTCATCCCAGCCTTCCGGCGCATCCAGAGTGCTCGTCCTCGCTGTGCCGGTGGATTTATCTGCAGCTTCGTGTTTTTTCGGCGCGGTATCGGTAAGCATCTTTATCAGTTGGGCCTGCCAGTCATCGCCGTGGTGTTCTCTCATGAATTCCACTATAAGCGGCAGCGCCTTTTCGATATCGAGTGTATTCAACAGCGTAATTATAGAATCTATATATTGGCCTTTCATTTCTAGCACAGGAACACCTTGTGTCAGGATATAGTAAAGGCCCGCGCGGTAACACGCAAGGCGCATTTCCTTTTCTTCCATAAGTAATTTGTTGAATATAAATCGCCTTACCAGCTGGATGGAAGGCGCCTTAAATATCACCGGCTTAACTACGAAATCACGCGAAATGTTTCCTCCCCAGCCTCCCGCTTTCGACTCTTTTTTGAGCTCTAAATACGGCCCTGTATGCAACGCGCCTCTTAGTATGAGAACATCTGCCCGTGGCGCCAGGCTATGTATTAAACGGATAAGGTCTTGCAAGCTGCTATCTCTTGCTATGTACCGTCCAGCTTTTATACTGGATGCCATAAGTACGGCCATTCCAAGATAATCCGGGTCCCCGCTTGCCACAAATACATCTATTCCTTCCGTAAGAATAGAATTTGCGTCTTTTGATGTTATCAACTTTTCACTTTTAAGATCATCCTGAGGCGCCTGCAGGATCAGTTTATTTGTGCCATGTATCAGTTCAAGTTCGCGCCTGATAATAGGCTCCATATGGACATAAAATTTATCGTGCGCAGCGGAACCGTCAAGAGTCTGGCTGCACCCTAAGTAAGCCTGCACCCCTGAAAGCCCATCTTCAACAGAGAGACTTCCTGAGGATACTTCATTATATAATTCCATCCCGCCGAAGAGGCCTTCAAATATGACTATCTCCGCATCTCCAAGGTGCTCAGTAAGTTTCTTTCTTGTCAATTCATTCTCAGCATGGTTCTCATACAAAAACTGCGTCTTTCCACTTCCTGAGAATCTCCTGGTTGATACCATATCTGCTATCGAATCCAGCATAGCGGCTTCATTCCAGCCTCCAATTGCATCCAACGTGCTCGTCCTCGCCTTTGGGCCGGTGGCGCTTGTGTTCACTGCGCCATTGATCTTGTGTGAAGAATGCGGTTTTATACAATATGCCTTTACGCTATCCGGGAAATAGGCGGGCAGTTTCACTTTCTCAAAGCGAGGATCAATAAAGAAGTTCAAGTCAAAATCATTCGGATATTTCCAGCTATAATTGAATATAAATGTTGAATCGGCATCCAGCCCTTTCTCAGGATCTAAGAGCAATTCCTGGAGCTTGGTAAGAGGCAACTCGTTATCGCCTAAGCGGAACGGCCAGTTGGTATAGACTAATTTACTTCCTGAGAGATCTTCTTCGAAGAGATCGCCGTTTACTAATTCGATTCTCTCCGGCTTGGCTAGTCTCCTTTTGCCCAATTCCTCCAGACAGAATTCGCCTTGGGCACATAGGTCTTCTCTTATCTCTACGGTCCTGACATTGCTGAATAAAGAACATATCGCCGCAGTATAAGCATTGCCTCCGCCCAATATGCGGATCTGCGGTAAGCCCTGCTCCGTGCCTTTCTGGGGTTCAGAGAGATATAAAGCCAGAGGGATTATTACCTTTGACCAAGACAGGCCAAAGTATCCTGTATCATTTTTGCGCGAGAACACGCGAACTTTTCTTTCTTCTGCCCATTTTGCATAAAGGTCTCTTATCTCGAAGACGACCCTATACAGTGTTTTTTTCATGCCGAGAGCGCTTTGTATCAACCCGGTTGTTGGATATATCTCTTCTAATGCAGCCTCTGCAGTAGATGATAATCTTGTATCAGTATCTCTCGCGCAGTTTATCAGGCTAGGAATAGCAGGATATGCATCCTGTCCCATAGCCGCAGCTTCTAATGCAGCCTTTATGCTGCGTTTTGCCGGACCGCCATCAAGCGCCCTGAGTAATCCTTCTATCTTTCTTTCTGTATCCGCTGTGTTCGTTCTCGCAGCAGGGCCTGTGGAGACGGGCATTACAAGCCCGCCTATTAAGCGATTGAGCTTACCTGCGGCTTCCGCGAAGAGACAGTCAGGGCTTCCTATGTTCTTTTCAAGGGGGGGTGGTATATCGGCCACGCGGTCAGCTATAACTTTTGCGACGAGTACAGTCAGGTTATTTCTGCGTTCTTCCAAGAGGCGTATGTATCTTTTGCGGACTGCGCCTGAGGGCTCTACTTGGGATCCTTTGCTTATAAGCGGACTATCCGTGATCTCATTGACTGCCGATATCGCTTCTAATAGCGGGGTAGTGATCTCAGCCGGTATGCCCTGCGGCGCCGGCCCCTGTTCGTAACCCGTGGCGATAGTGTGTAAACGCGCTCGAATATTCTTTAGGTCGTTGGCTGTGCGCTGTGCCTTATCACAGAGGGGCATTGCAGCCCATTCGGCATTATCGACTTCATGGTATGCACGCGCAAGATTTTTGAAAAGGCCTGAAAAGAAGGGGTCCAATTCCTCTAATTTTCTTAGATTTGGAAAGTCTTCACCTGTCGAAACGGTATCGTGCAAAGAAGTTACGATATCTCTTCTGGCCTCGAAGGACTTTTCATCTTCCGCGTAGGCGCGCAATGTGCCAGCCAAGCGGTTTAACAGTTCGATATCCGGTGGTTCTTCAGCGATAAGGACATCTTTTAGACGGAAGATAAGGCGATAATACTCTCTTTCACATGCGAAGAATTTGACTAGATTATCTATTGAGATATTATTAAGTACAATGAGTCCTTTAGCGGTATTTATCTCTACACCATCAACGTCGTCTGCAGAAGCACTAAGCGTTTTCATCCACACAAGGCATCGTTCTGCATCGAGGAGCGGGTCGTCTTCTATCATGGTAACAAGCCTTTCTACCAATTCTTCGCTGAGCAGTTTCCCAAGCTCTGCTTTGAGCTGCGCCTGCGTGGGATCGGTGGTGCTGGTGCGGCTTGCAGGTTCATAGTGTGCTTTTTTATCCGATGTGCTAGTTCTCGCCAGCGCGTGGGTAGCCGTAGGATCTTCCTCGGTGTTTTCAAAGACGATGAGATGGTCTCCCCCTTCATCGGTTTTATATTCCGTAGAGGCTTTATGCAGGTCCACGCCCATGAACATGGTCCCTTTCGTTTCTTCTATCGGCACCAATTGTAAGACGCCTTCGAACTTTTCTCTTACGTCCGCTTCTTCGTCATCGCCAAAGAATGATTTTAAAACCACTCTGCCTTTGGGTTTTAATTTGCGTTTCAGTTCAGGGTGCTCTCTCATTAGATCCGCTAATGCGGGTACTACTCCCCAGTTTGGATTAACAAACAATATGTAATCCAGCGAACTATCTGGCAAGGCATGGAGTATATCTATTTCGGCGTCCGCAATGAGTAGATTAGGCCTGGCGGTCTTCCCGTAAGTGCGGTGTTTCTGTCCTGCCAGGAGGCCGTTCCTAAAGCGTACCGTGTTTGGGTTGCCGTGAACGCCGTGTTCATCCATATCAAAGCGGTTTGTGATCAAAAATCCCGTATCTTTGTTTCTTGTGCTTAACTCATAGCCAATTTCCGCGTTGCCGCAGGCGAATTCCAAGACCGTCTCGGGATATTCTTCTAATATCTTATCTGCTTTGGAGCCATCTACATATTCCTGAGGATTGTTCCTACTCTCTAAATACGCCTGTGTGGTTCCGGTCCTCCCATCAGACATCTTTGCTGCCACACCAGGGGTTTCAAGGGATAGCCCTGTATCGCGCTCGTACGCCTCTTTTAGTATAGCGATCGCGTCGTTATGCACATTGGTTGTGTTGGTTATAGACAGGCTCAGCATTGGTGCGATATCCTGCAGCAGCATTCCGTCTATGTAGTGCATTTTGATCAGTTGGTATTCCCTCGGACTTAAAAACACCCCGTATGTTGCAAGCAGGTTTGCGGCTTCCTCGCATATATATTCATAATAAGCCTTGTCTTCCTGGACAGGGTCTGCGAAGAACCTGTCTACCATACTAGGGTCATCCTCGTCCCCTATCTGCGAGAAAAGAGCTTCTCCCAGCATTCCGTCAAAATGCAAGAGGTGGAGTGTCCTCTCTCTGGATAGGCCGCTTTCTTCGGCAAGCTCTTCTGTAGAAGGGTTCTTATTCTCATCCCTCATAAAGAGCATATCCCTGGCTTCATTCAGCACTTTGAGGTCATCTATAGTCTCTTGTGAAACCGGCCCCTCTTTACGCATCTGATCCAGTATGCGCCTGCGTATATAAAGCCTGACGAGCCTCTCGTAACTTTCTTCTGTAAGATCGGCATCAGGGTATTTTTCCAATAGCTCCTGCAATGCAAGCCTGGCGGCATTCTCATAATGATCCAGGTTGCTTACAGGATAATAACCATCGCGCGAAAAATGCTCGGAATAGCCTTCTATAATGGGCTGATAGACTTCCAGCAATTCGTCCAGGAGGCTGGAGTCTTTTGCTTCGCTTACAGTCGATGTCCTGCTTGTTTCCGGCTCGTACGCATATGGCATGCCTGTCCCGGATGCCCATTCGGCCTGCGTATCCCGTATGCGGTCCATTATCTCCGATATTTCGATATTATCGTCGGTCTGCTTGGCCTGGAGCGAAAGCGCGTGGTATGCGATATCTCCCGGGATCCTGCCTTCAAGCGCGTCATATAATATAAGTCGGACTTCATCCAGGCTTACCGGCACAAAGAGTTCGCCATGTTCAGTCATGATGCTCTCTGTTACGGATGTATAGCGTGTGTCGAATGTCCTTATTTCCGTGTCCTGTATAACCGGGACATCGGTTCGGAGCAAGTCGACTATATTGGCCGCGTATATCGACGTCTTCCTTGCGCCGCCCTTTACGCAAGTTTCCATGGCGCGGAGTGCCGCGGTGTCATACCTGCCGCTTCTGTTTTCGATCATGCACGAAAGTATTTCGCGCACTTCCGGCATCTTTTCCGGGATGATCGATTTCTTGTGGTATCTTATGGAATTCCTTGCCGCCGTTTCAGGCTTTACCTCCTCTCTCTTTTCATCTCCGGTGTCCTTGAAGAACTCACTTACGCCCTTAACCTCGCTTATCCTGGCTGTCAGGGCCTCCACACCTAAGTCTTGTTGTTCATCGAAATACCGTTCGGTGAAGACTGCCTCGCACAGCCTGAAGAAGGCCCTGTAGGTAAAATTGTAATCGTAATATATGTTCATATCCTCCCACAGTTCATCCAGCGTTACGCTACTATAAATATCCTGCCTTCTTGCCGCGTTTGCCACGCGGTGCTGCAGGTAATGCAGGAGGAGGTCTGATGGCACGATCGCCGGGTTGTCCAATACTTCGGGCTCCTTGGCTTTAGGGTTTTTCACTATGTGCTCGTATCTATGCCCGAATATATCCCTGAGCGCCTGGATCAATGCCTCTTTTGTGAAAGGTTTTTCGTATCTAAGGCGTTTGGTCAATACAAACAGCATGGCGCTTACAGGCTGGGGCTCTTTTACGCTAGTCAGCCTTTTCGGCCTCAGTATGCATTCCCGTTCAATAAACCCTAAAACATCGAGCCTATTCTGGAGTAGGCCGTCACTGGCCCTTTTTTCCGGAAGCAATTCCACTTCCGCTTCCCCGAGCCGATCGAGATCAGTGTGCTTGCCCGCGGACCATGTTTCCAGATCACCGCGGCGGCGGTCTTCTGTTTCGCCTTTTCTTAACCTGGGCTTCTTGGTCTTCTTTACCTTCTTTTCTTCCTCTGAACCGATCTCTGCTGCTTCCTGCACTAGATCCTCAGCGCCGGCATCTGCTAAGAGTTCGTCGGCCTGTCTTTCCAGGTCTAGTTCTTTTTCAAGCTCTGTCAGCTCCCCGAGATCTATCTCTTCGCTGTCATCTGCGCTATCATCCGCCGTACTCGTTCTTCTCTTCACGCCTGTGTCATCGGTCATCGGAGGGGCTTGCATACCTTCATCTTTCATAGCCTCCAGGCGGGCTTCCCGTTCATATGCTTCTCTCATTTTCTTGACCGCTCTCTGGTGGGCATGCTGGGTCTGGGCCTCTGTTATCCCCAGCTTTGGGGCTATTTCTTTCAATAGATATCCTTGAAAGTGATTCATCCACATGACCCTTAGCTCTCTTTCGTTTAATTCACTTCCGTATTCTTTCATAAATCGCTCGAAACGGTTCAGAGCCTCCTGTCCAGTGATATAAGTCTCTCTTGCGGGGACACTCGCCACATCCACCGGTATGTCACCCGGGGGAAGGGCTCTTTTACGCTCGGTGTGGGTCTCGCTTTTGATCTGACTCAGTATGCGGCGGTGTATCGCCGTTATAATAAGCTTCATAAATGAAGAGCTCCCCGGTTGTATATCAGGGTAATGTGCGCAGACATCCGCTACTGCGAAAAACGCATCCGTTAAATACCAGCCCGCGTCAGTCACATGCGGGAAGCGCCTGAATGCATAGCTTGCGGCGATCTTTTTCATCGTTGAGAGCGTGTTCTCATCCAGGGCGGCTCCGAGAGGAGCATGCTCGTCCTGGCGCCTGCCGCTTCTGGGAGAGACCATGCCTACTGTATTGGTACGCGCCCGAGCACTTGTGGGATTGTCTGTATCCATAGTATCCGTAAGCCCGAGTGCATTTAGCAGGTTCCCACAGGGTTGGTAAGTATGATTTATGACTATGTGCGCGCCTGCTTCTACAAGCTGTCTGCGCCTCTCAGGCGAGGTGGCCACACCTATGGCGAGAAGTCCGTTTGCTAAGGCTGCCTCTATATCCTTGGCGCTATCTCCGAACATCGCCGCTTGCTCAGGGCGGAAACCCCATTCTTTCATCTGTGATGCGATTGACTGCGGTTTTCTGCCGTTTCCGTGGATCTCCGAGAAATACTGTCCGATGCCGAGCCTTTCGGCATAATTCTTTCGTTTTTCCTTCTTGCCGCCTGTAACCACTGCGAGCTTTATGCTCTTATCATGCAGGGCACCGAGGAGATCCTTTGCTCCCGGTACAAGGAACTCTTCTGTGAGCCTATTTTCTGCCTCCACCTGTCCTTCTGAGCGCCTCAGCAGTCTCTTGATAAATTCGTCAACATTCAGAGGCACATTGACGACACCCATATTTCTTAAGTTATCAAATGCGTCTTCATAATTGTTACCCAATTCTCTCTCAAGGAAGTCGCTCGCAAACGCTATGTCCTTTGGGCTCGGCTTGCTGCCACGCTTAAGCCACTTGGCTATCATGTATATCGTGAGGTCCCACGGCAGGCCTGTCCAGAGGGTATCATCGAAGTCGAAGAAGATGCCTCCTTCTTTCAGGCGGGCCTTGCGCACCCTTTCCGGGTCTAGCACTACAAGGTCCATCTCTGATGTGCGGTACTCCTTCTCCCTAGGTAGGAACGCCGTGACCGCATGATAACAGTATATTGCTATGGTCGACAGGCATAAAGGCACGGTATACCGCACCATCCTGAGGGTAGATTTTGTAAGGTTTGCGATCCCCCTATATGCTTCCAAGCCTTCTTGTGACATATACAGCTCCGCGTCTTTGTAACCGAGTGTCCAGAGCATGAGGTAGAAAGTCGTAAAAGGAAAGAAAAAGGCTGCCTTTGCGAAAGAGGCTATGCAAAATAGGCTGGTTGAAACAGCCTGAAGCGGTATGCCAAGTAAAAGGTAGTATAAGACCGGTGCCAACGCCTTGATGTTTTTGGTTACACCATACATCATATCAATGTATCTTGGCTTGCTTGTGAATTTCTTTATATCGTCCGCGGTTATTTCGCCGCCGCGCCTGTATCTTCTTAATAACCAGAACCCGGATGCGAGAGGATAGGTTATCCTCTTTTTAACGCCTGCGTCGAGGAGCCTGCATAAAAGATACGGGTCATGTTTCCAGAGCTTCCAATGCGTATAGGCCTTCCAAGCAATAGAGAATTTGTTAACGCAGTCGCCGTGTATCGCCTCTTCAGAAACATCGCTTATCCTGATGATCTCTATAGCGCGGTTCACAGCCGCTATGGTTTCTGCCGCGTCTTCCGGGATATCTATTCCTGTATCGCCGCTATCTGCGGCTGTGGATGTCCTCCCGCTGTTTGTGGCATCTTTAAAGACCCACTCATTGTCTATCCTGTCTATCTCATCTATATACGGCGCGATGGGTGCCATGCTCATCAGCACAGGATAATCGTCCAGTAGTGTTTCCAAAAGCGCCAGCACTTTTTTCATCACTCCTGTATCGTTCCTTTGTGGCTGATCTCCATCGCCGGGGATAGGCTCCAGCAGCAATGTATCGCCTTTTCTCGCATCGAAGTGCGGATTTATCAGGGATAACATGCTGGAGGCCAGCACTGTACAGTCATTTCTTTTGTTCGTTATGTAGATCCTTATGCCTAGGACGCTCTCTATCTTGTTGGCCAGGCGGGATACAGGCATCGCAGGCCTTGCGTGGAGATTTTCAATGGCGGTAAGGGTCACTTCTGTTTTGGGATATCTCTCATCTCCCAACCTTTTTTCATCCGCCGGGTCTATGTCAAATGGATTTTTTACGACTTCTGTCGCTATCGCTGCCAGGTCTGCGTCCGCCATTTGCGCCATTTCTGTTTCCGCTGTCATAGGCTCTGTATCAGCCAGCTCTTCTAGCGTCTGCGGTGGGTTGTCGCCGAAGAACATCCAGTCTTTCAGTGCGTCCTTTGTATCGATATGGAGGGCCAGTGAGCCGGGGAACCCGCAATAACGGAGCGCTCTTGCCAGCATTACTATCAGGTTGTGCTCCTCAGTCTTTTCGTCTGCGTCCCAGTGACCCATCATCTCATTATATTGCGGGAGGATATACAGTGAGCCTTCCAGATCGCTTATAAAACCGGCGTGGGTATCCCTTGTAGGACCCGGGTTCTTAAGATCGGAGTGTTGTGTCCCATAATCGCTTGAATAGCTGAGTAAAAGCCTGTTTCCTTTTATCTGGGCATTGAATACGCACCATTTTTCAGCCAACTCCGCCATTATTCTGCGCACTTCATCCAAATCGGTCGTCTCGCCGTTAAGGACTATCTCATCTACGCCTCCGCTATGGGCCATTGCTGTCCTGCTAGGTGTCGTGCTGGCAGTGCTCGTGCGTGCCGGCACAGAAGTTGCACCCGTAGTGTGCCAGCCGCGGTAACGGTAAAGCTGCAGAAAGAGGCCGCCGCCGGCAGTCGATACCCATTCCGGCGCGTCGTAAATCGGTTCGAGCTGGGGAAATCTTTGTTCCATGCCGACCATCTGCGGTGCCGGGATCAAAAGCGCCAGCACGCCGCCCGGTCTCATCTGACTTACTCTCTCCTGAAGCCTTCTATACATATCTTTGGCCTCTTTCGGGTCGGCCGGTTCGGTGTAGTAAAAGTAGGCGACATCGAAGTCGTTCCATTCTATATCCAGGACGTCTATATGAGGCATTAATACCGGGTTTTCAGCCGTAGCAAATCTCTCGTTAACAGCTTCTTCATGCGTGCCGATCGCCAGTTCACTCAAACTCCGGCTTATCTCGACGGCAGTTGCGTTCATACCGCGCATATAAGCAGCGTATAACGCATCTTTCAGATCCGGGCCGCAGCCAACGCTGAGGTAATTTTTATCATGCAGCGGGCCGCACTCAGCTTCTATTCTATTGAAGATCTCGGGTAGTATCTCGAAGGGTGTGGGGGCATATTCTATGCCATTCTCGAGCTGGAGATAGCCGAGATGGTGTCTTATCATAAACCCTTCGAGCCATTCCAGCTTCTCCGCATCGCTCGTTGTATTGGTGCGTGCTGTTATATCCGGTGCGGGCGGCGGGATCAGCGCGTATTCTGCCAGCTTGCTGAATGTCGAAGGTGTATTCTCAGCAAACAGGAATCTGTCCCTCATTTCTAATACCATTGCCTCATCCAGAGGCAGGGAGCCGTCTATGCCGTAGTGGGTAAGCAGTTTTGCCGCGCTTACAAGCATGTTATGGTATCTTCTTATCTCATTATAGGTGTATTTTGAAAACGGGTGGTCTGCGTCCTGGTCGCTTAAGAGGTATATGCTGGTCTTGTTTACTATCCCTCTGAATGTGTTTTCCCACCACACAGCCGGGCAGGTTATGTTTTTGTGTTCCTTCATAACATTCGTCTCGTAGCTGAACCAGAATGTGTCGTGTGTCACTTTTGCATTAAAGATAAAGCTTTCGCCAGAAAGATCCTCTAATTTCTCGCGCAATCTATCGGGCGCAACACGCTCTCTTTCCAGGATTATCTTATTCACTGTTTCCGCGATATCCACTTCGGCGAGATCGGGTGTCTCAAGCGGGATAAGCGGGTATGAAGCGACTTCCGAGAAGACCGAAGGTGTATTCTCCTCAAATAATAGCAGCTCCCCCATCTCGTCCATCATCTCTTCGTCCAAAGGCAGGGAGCCGTCTATGCCGTAGTGGATGAGGATCTGCGCTGTATTTACGATGATGTTGTGATACGCCCTTATTTCATCGGCGGTGTAGCTCGAAAACGGCCAGTTAAGATCCGCAAGCGTATAGATATCGCTCGCCTTGTTCACTATGCCCCTTAATACAAAATCATGTGCGGTTGACGGGTACATTATATCGTCATGCTCACTGGCCAGCCGGGTATTATAGCCGAACCAGAATGTATTTTCTACTATCCTTGCTGTGAAGATAAAACTCTCGTGGGATAGCTCCTCCAGTCTGGTACGAAACTCGTCAGGCGTGACTTCCTCACCGTCCAAGATGATATGATTTATCGACTCCGCGGCATTCGTTGAGCTGGTACGCGCTGGCTGCCCAACTGCGCTGTCGAGTCTGGCAAATATGCGCTCGTAGGCTTCCATCTCTAACTCTTCCCTGGCGACTGAGCGGTCAGGCCAGCTTATATCAATGTGGTTGCCGTCTATATCGGTAATACTATTAGTGAATACATCTATTAAAAATGGGGTCAGTGCATGCCGGTCAACGGTCTTTCCGCCTGTTAGAATAAGGCGCGCTCTTATTTTCTTATCGCTCGTATCATAGTGAAACACTGTGGAGGACTCCTCCCTGAAAAGTGCTGTATACTCTTCTTTCCATATGAGGGGAGCTCCCCCGCCTCTCCCGCGCCTTGGCTCAACCGCCCACTTAAGCGCTACTTTGTCTGTGCTATCTAACGACATCAGGTGTAATTCAATGTTTATACCGTAATTGCGGTGGAGGTGCTCTGCGATCGTTCTTATTACCAAAGCCGGCCTGCCGTGGATCACGAATGATGTTTCAAAGTCTGCTTCCGTCTTCTCCGCTGTGCTCGTGCGCGCAGGGGGAGTTTCAGGCGTAAACTCTATTACATTGTCTTGTGTATAGATGCGTTTAATATATTGCGGCGGGACGTTGGGTTCCAGAGACGTATATTCAGATTGATGGCCGTCATACGCCCGAACGAAAAGATAATCGTCCGATTCCGCCAATGCGCTTTCTACATCCGCCTTGTATTCATTCCAAGCACATTCGTAGCTGGTTTTAGTTATAAGGACCTTCTCTGCAGGTACTTCTATCTCTACGATCACAGAGCTGGATCTCTCGCTGTCACTGATGGCTTCTATTGCCCACGCCGCATCCGCGGAGAAAGGCATCAAGGGAGTGACAACTTCTGTTGTGCCGTCAATAGTGGCGGTGATACCTGATGCCCAGACGGCTCCAAGAGTTCTTATAGTGTCTGCCGTTATGTCTATGCCGTATGTTTCTTCAAAGAAGCTGCGCAGGCTTTCGTGATCGCCGTTAAAGGTCTGGAGTCCTGCCGAACGGACACCATTCTTAAGGGCGTCTTTATGGTATTCTGCAGGGTCGCCGCCGACACCAAAGACCCTGAAGAGTACATACACTTCTTCTCCATTCGCTTTTTTTCGTTTGACAGGCAACGCGCTGTTAAATTGCTGTATACTCTCAACAGGCAATATTAATCCATCGATATCTTTATTCTCGTGGCGGCACCTGACGGCCAGCTTCCACCAATTTCTCCAATTTCTTATGATCTCTCCTTCTGAAATGTATGCCGTCTCTTCGAACTCTTCGGGCAGCTTCACGAGCACCCTTTGTCCCTTTTTCATTAATGAGCTACGGATCTCGCCAAAGATCTTCAACGATCTGTCTTTTGCGCTTATTGTACTTGTGCGCGAAGATGAACTATCCTCCGGCGTCGTTGTGTCTACAAGGGCAGCATCTTCCGGAATCGCTGGCTGGCGCTTACTTTGCCACGGGCGCCCGAGCGTCTTTGACCATAGCCATCTCAATGCCAGGCGCAGGTAGATCATTTCCGAAGAAAGTAGGACATAGGCTTGCCTTAAATATTTATCACCCAGATCTTTTGTGTTCTCTCTAACTTTCTCAAGCACATTCGCAGGCGTATCCCCGATCCATATAAAGCTCGCCCCTTTCGAAGAATAAAACAGGTATACGATAATTTGCGGTAGTACTTTTACATAGACGTATATGCACA
The DNA here is from genome assembly GCA_964556455.1 of uncultured Planctomycetia bacterium. GTDB lineage: Bacteria > Omnitrophota > Gorgyraeia > JABMRJ01 > JABMRJ01 > CAZKWI01. Next base: position 24,660 of record CAZKWI010000013.1, read on the forward strand.
AGAGGGGGTAGGCTGCTCTCATTGCAAAAAAGGAACCTGTTGTTCTGATCAGGGAGCGGAAGATCTTATAAGAAAAGCGTATGTTCGCAAGTTTATTGGCCTTAATTTCAAAGCGGTGTGCAGACTCAAGTACACGCTTTACATCTTCGTCTGTCGGTTCATTGCCGCCCCTGCGTTTCCACCTGCGGAATTTTCTAAGGAGGCTTCCGCCGTAAGGTACGCGGAACGCTATGCCCCTTTCTGTCGCAGCTTCCAACAGCCTGCAATATAATATCGAGTCATACTCCCAGAGCTCATCCTTTATATAAATTCTTTCGGCTGCGTCAAAGATACCAGCCATCTTCTCGTGTTGGTTCGGGCCAATGCCTATACCATGTCTTATGCCCCTGATAATATCGGCTATCATAGCCATCGCGACCTGCTTATCGTGCGGGACATCCTCGAGTCTTATGCGCTTACTTTTTTGCGAATCGTCAGCAGTGCCGGTGCGCGGTTTCTCGCCGTCTTTCAGTAATGTGCTTGCTTCATCTATGGCAGACTGCGTAATAGGCGTTTCCGCGGTCGCGGAGAAAGCCGGCGGCACAGGTATGGCCGATGCCTTCGCTTTTAGGCGCTCTTCCACAAGGCTTAGGCCTCCGGCAAGGAGCCTGAAATACGGCGACTTGTCGCATGGCTCGAACTTCGGGAGTATCGTTGTGTAGGAATAGCCGGATTCTTTAAGCAGGGTCTTCAGGCGCTCGGTGTGAAAACCGCCTGTTACGACTACGGTGTTATTATCGTTGTGGCGCATTATGTTGTCTATAAAGGCATTGTCGCGCTTACGCGCAAGCCGGTAGAACCTATCCAGCTTCTTTCGGGCGTTATCTAAAAGCACTATCTCTCCTGCAGGGCCGGGGGTTACACCGTATTCAGCGGATCTCTTTTTTATAAAATCGGTGAATTTCCCCACCTCAAAAGAGTGCCTATTTTCATTGTAATGTCTGTAGTCCTCCGGCGTAAGCGAGATATTGAAGAGATCTTTTAAGATAGCCAGGTTCTCTGAAAGCTCATATAATCTCCTCTCTTCTTCCCCGGAAAAGAGTCTATCCGCTATCTTCTTTTCGAGCGCTTTTATGTCGCTGAATAAGGAGTCTGTTCCGGCAGACTCAAAGAGCCCGATATATTCCGCATAGCCGGACAATGCCGGATACTCTGCTACTGTATCTATATCCACTGTCCTTGCTTTTTTGAAAAGATACGCATAGAATTCCCGCTTTGGGATGACCTCATTTTTGAAGAGTGCTGCATTCCGGACAAGCGTTTCCTTTTCCATGCGCGAGAGCCTTTTCCCAAGTCTTGTGATGAAGGCTCTTCTCTGGCGGGTCGCGGCTTTGAAGTCTATCGTCTCCTCTATTACCCCGGCCAATATCACCTTATGCAGGCTACCGTAGTCGGATGTGTCTATGACGTTATCTTCAGCCGTCTTTTCAAGATATTCTATATACTCTTCCAGGCTCAAGCGTGAAGCCTTGTGATCCGCCCTCTTACTGTCGAATTCCATCAACTGGCCTGTGTATATACGCTTTTTAAGGGCTGACAGGCTGCCTGACAGATAGCGCAGATCCTCATCTATCTTATCTTTATCAGGCAGGATGCCCCGGTAAGCCTTTAGGTTGGCTTTATAGAGCGAGGCTTTCTCAAGGCCCTTCAGTGTGATCTTATCAGGATTGTTTATCGCGAATAGCTCGGCGCCGTTCACCCTGCCCTCTTTCACAAAGTAGTCCGCCACTTTGCCCCTCAAAGCCTTATCTTCGATATCCGTGAATATAGATATGTCGTAGTCGCCTGAGCCTCCTTCCAGAAGGGCTGTTTTTACGCCGCCATTGGCCGTGAGGTGGCTTATTATGCCCTCTATCGACCGTTGACACGAGTAATTGCAGTGGGCGTCCTGTATGAGGGTGATGTGGCGTTTGTTTTCGCCGGTGTGCGCATCTACTATGCTTCCAAGATCTGCCGGCAAAATAAGATGGCCTGGGCCTCCCTTGCTATCTGTGCCGCTTGCGGGAAGCACAGTGCGTGAGGGGTTTGCAGCCCAGGCCAATTCCATTCCTATAGTATTAAACAAAAAAGTCCATACAGTGATAATAGTGACTATTATCCTGTATGGACTTTTATTATGTGCTAAATTATCAGGGATAAAAAAGTATCCCCTACTTCCGCAAGCTTGCATCCTGTTAGCTCTCCTTAAAAAACAGGGCAGGTTACCCTGCCCCGAAATTTCATTCTATGACACTAGTAATACCATGCCATCCCCATGGCAGTTAAAAAACATGAACCGACACCGTGCCATCCCCGTATAACTGCTTTAATTAGAAAGTATAAAAGTCAGATTTATGTGAAAAAAATAGGGAAACACCTTGGTTTCCTCCTTATTAAGCCCCTTTACTTATTTTACTTATTTAAATTATATCATATATATAAGCGCTTGTCAAGGTCTAATAACTAACTATTTTAATGCTTAATTTATACTTATAGCTGCCTCGCTTGTCCGCAATTCTCGCAATATAATTGAAAATTATCCCGGGCAGACATTAGGGCAGCATATTTTATACGGCCGCTAGCGCCTCATGGAATCTTCGCATTAATATATCGAGTTCGTCTAATTGCTTTTCCGGTATCGGTAACGCCGGTATCGTCTTTATAGTTGAAGTCCTCTTTTCTTCCTGAATACTATAGAGCCAGTCCGCAGCTATAGCCGATATTGAATATAGGCTCTTTGCGTCGTCCGGTTGTCGTGATAGTACGCGAATCGATAGATTTTTGCTGAGGCACGATTGAAGCTGGATTTCTACATCTTCTGCCTCGTCTACTCCTACCGGATCTGTTGCTATGGCCATGCATTCGCCCGTGGCAAGCGGGTGGAGTCTCCTGATGGCCTCTATCCTTGTCTTGAGAGTATCGTCGTTCTGGCCTAATTCACTCCTTATTTCATTCTCCCTTATTATAGTAACGGTGAAATCCTCTGTCAGCCTCAGGGCTTCTTTTATATCAGCGTCGTTTAATCTGTCTATAGGGCCTACGTCTTTGTCTTTTACCCCGGTTATTACCAGTTCAAAATTTAAGTTGCCGTTTAGTTCTCCCATTTCAGTAGAAAGCCTTGCCAAATCTACCGAGTTTATAAAGGCCTCGTATGGTATGCATAATGCAAGCTTAGTAGCATCGATGGGCCTATGCCGCATGCCAGCTAACTGGCTTACCGCCATATTCAGCAGCGGTATTTCCTGTGAGGCTTTATTGAGTCTCGATGCGACATCGCCTATAGGTTTCGGTATTGTTGTGGTTGCTGTGCGAGCCCACTCTCTTCGCTTGTCCGTCCCCAGCTTACTCAAGGCTGTTGCGAGCTTTCCCCTTTCTGCCGGTGGAAGTTCCTCTTCCTTTTCATAATAACTTGGGCCGAAATAATCGTCATGGCTGCCTTGGTTCATTCCCTTGCCGATCTTGTCGCAGATCTCTTTCCTGCGCTGAGAAGCTGACTCATCTACTAATAGCGCCTTATGCCTGATGATAATATACGGCTTCCCCTCTCCTTTGACAGTACTTTTGATCAATATATATTCTTTGTTACCATATCTGAATATTAATTTACCTTTGGGGCTCTTGGCAGACAGTATCTCAATACCGTTCTTTTGCAGGTTCTCTTTCCACCATTTGAGGCTGTGTCCAGCCGATGGGACATCGAACCATCTATTAAAATCTTCTTTGCTTATATTGTGTGTTGTTGTAGCGGTCCTTGCCTTGCCTTTACTCTTTGCTTTCGTCTTCTTTCCGCGTCTAAGGCCAGCTTGGAGTTCTGTTACTTCTGAGCGGCTAAGCTTCTCAGATATGCTGTGGCCGTATTCATCATAATGGGATGTTTCTTTTAACGTCTGGTAGTAGTCTCTACATCTCTGTTTTTCTTCCTCTGTAGGCGTGGGGTCAAAACCTTCGAGATAAACCCCGACGCCTTTTCTCTCTGCTTTTAATGTAAAATGGACGCCTGAAAGCATGGCCAGCCTATATCCATGGGCTTCGGCTATTGTTGATTGCACCTTCTTGCTTTTTATCTCAAAATCTATAGCCCCCTCGTAGCTGCGCCTTAAGCTGGTTACACGCGGGTTGTTCTGCAGTAGCCCCTCCCAACTCTTCAGTCCCTCTTGTGCAGCCTTATTAGCACGCAATGAGGCGGTCTTGAAGATATCGCTTCCGTAGGCGCCTGTTGATGCTCCGAGAAGGCCGTCTATCGTCTTCTTCATGCGCCTCTCTTCACGCCCTTCTGCTGCAGCACCGCTATTAAGCATCAACACTATCTGCCTCTTATGCCGATCCTGTAAAAACGGATCGTAATTGAAAAGCTCGTCTTCGATCCATAAATCAAACCCATGTTCATCTCTACCAAAGACTTTCCGCAGATCGTCCCATACGGGGTTTATATCATGGGCATACGTCTTGCCCCATTTGCTGTAAGGTGTCCCTTTTCTCGAGGCTACCGCCTCTGTTATAAACCTCAAGAAGAGCCGTTCCTCTATAAGGTCGCTTCTTTCTCTCTTGGTTCGCCTTCTCATAGCATCACCGATAAGCTCTCTTACAAGCTCATTTTCTCTTATGCCGTTTAGCCGCAGTCGAGTTATGCCATTACAGAGTATTGCCACGCAGTTTTCAATAGACTCCAGTGAGTTTTCGTCGGCGTAGGCTAATGCTAGTGCGAGTATGCCTGCCAGTGTCATGGCCGGCGTATTTGGCAGTATCACCTCTTCTTTGGATCCTCTCTTAAATTTAAAGCCAAGGGTTATTACGCGATAGAGATAGTGGTTGCTCTTCAGAGCATTTATGATATTTACGGCCATCTCTTCATCTCCGGATGTGTATTCGACCAGCTCCGGCATGACATGTGTAAAGAGCGGGCAGCAGACTATGCCATGCTTTACTGTAATCGCTTTAGTCCATCTGAGCGCAGCTTTATAGACCGGCATGTGTGAACCGACTGCATCAGTAAAGGCAGGTAGGGCTTCGTCGAGGGCGTTTGCCACCGCCACCTTATTAAAGTTTCCTTCTACAATCTGCCCGTTTACAGCCTCAAGAAATCCTGTGGCCTCTTTAAGCCTGGCTCTGAAGCCTTTGTCCTCTGCCGAACACCTGTCGATACTCTGTAGCAGCGGCACCGGCTGGAGCTTCAGCCCGCGCTTCGCGCTCTTCTGCCATCTTGCTACGTCTTCGTCTATCCATGCCTCCCCGATTTCTGTACGTTTATCATTGCTAAGTTCCAGTTCCTCAGCCGGTATAGCCCATTCCGGCATAGTCTCGCATGGTACGAGTTTCATGAGCCATTTAGGTCGGGATCTCTTGATAGATGATACTCCGGCTTTCCAAATGGTAGCTTTTTGAGTCTTTTTGGCTTTACGCATTTTTGTAAATCCGAGCCTGCCGTAAAGGTCTGCTACATCTTGATTGTCTTTTGTGGGGAGATAGCTTGCTGTTATGGTCTTTGCCCCGGATTGTGCGAGGTCTTTAGCAGCATAGCCTGCGAAGAAGTCCTCAAGGGGTATGAGATTAAGCCTGCAGCTCTTACAGAATGAGGCAAGGTCCCAGGTATCTTTGGATGTCTTTTGTGCTATTATAGTGCTTACTATGCCATCGAGGCCGTGCCTGTCTTTTGTGGCTAAGGCATAGACCTTGCAGTCGCCTTTTTGGGCCATGGCCTCTATCTTGGCTTTTGTAAGCCTCTTTGCATTCAGGTTGAATTGGTTGGTTCTCTGGGTAAGTTCAGCTACCCTATCATAGGTAGCTGGGTCGTTTACTGTAACATACGCTTCGAGTTTTACATTGGATCTACCCTGCTTCTTTATGCGGGCATTTCTTTGGAACATCGTTCTGTAGAGTTTGGTGCGCCTTTTTGCCTCTGCTGTAGTAGCGCCTGTAGCCTTTACCAGTCCTTCTATCTCTCCAAGAACTCCGAGGTATTCTTTGGGGTCTTTTCCGAGGTCAGGGACATATATCGTTGATAATTTACTATCAGATATTACATCGAGGCGCTCTGAAGAACTGTCATCTAAGAATGCTGTGTGTCTCGGGTTTAGATTTAACCCGTCTTTACTCAAGGTCTCTCTTATCGCTTCGGATTTTCTCTTTTTACCTGTTACAGGGACTATGCTTACAAAATTGTCCTTTGTAAGGACCATATCTGGATGTTTGAAGGCGGACATGATGGCTCTTCTGTTATTGCGGCTGCATAGAACAAGTAGTACTCCCATATCTTCCTGCAGATGTTTTAATCTTCTTTGTATGTCCCTGTAGGTCTTGCCAGGGCCTCTGCTGCCCAATACAATACCCTCTACTCCATAATCTGCTATCGCTTTTCCCCACAGGACATTATCCGCGTCTACTATTATTACCTTTACGCGCGGGGGTTCTGCCTGCTTAGCTACTTGTGCTGTAGTAGCTGTGCGGGCAGCCTTTGTGGGTTCGAGTTTGGCTTTTAGGTCTTCGACTTCTTCTAAGGTAAGCGGATAGGAAAATCCTATGCCGACTCCTTCATCCCAGTGACTGGTCTCCCTTAATGTGTTGTAGTAATCCCTGCATCTTTGCTGATCGGCCTTGGTGCGAACCTCTCTTGATTCTCCATCAATCTCCAGCTTGATCTTATTGTCTCTTATTTCTATTGCGATGCTTACTTTACTGGGCTCAGCGTCACGGCCGTGATCCGCTGCCAGTCTTACCATATACCCTTCGTCTCTAAGTCTGACTTTTATAGTAAAGCGGGATTCGTCAATATTATAAAACATACCTGCGCCTATATGCTCCACTGCGTCATTATTCGTCAATAAATCACTCCAGAATAGCAGTTCGTCTTTAGCCGGCCCGCTAACCGAGATTGATGGCACGGCAAATACACCCGCTGCGCCGCCTTCTTTCGCTGCAAGCAAGGGCTCTACTTTTCTTACTATCGTCTTGCCTTCAGGGTAATTTGGCAATGCAGGCTTCTTAAGCATTTGCTCTATGTGTTTTTCGTAATATTGAACTGCCTGTACGCCGTTAGGGAATACTTTGGAATTATACCAGTTTTTCATCTTCTGGATCCCGCCGACTCTATGTTCTGAAAAGGCTCCGCGCAGCTCATACCACACAGGGTCTAGTTCGTGTCCATACAGTCGATCGTCCATCATCATCTTTTTCCCCTTCTTGGCAAAAGCTGTCTCTGTCAGTACTCTATGTTG
>CAZKWI010000014.1:0-29716 GCA_964556455.1 uncultured Planctomycetia bacterium
ATGATAATAATAAACCGCCTGTCACTTCTCACGGGGCTTTTGTACCTGGCATTCGTGCGCCTGGAGAACGTGGGCCTTGTAAATATCGTAATGGGAAGGCGCATCATGCCTGAGCTTCTGCAGTACAGCGCGAACGCGCGGAACATAGCGCGCGAAGTCCTGAAGATCACTTCGGATGACAAGACATATAAGAGGATGAAGGAAGATCTTGAAGAAGCCGGTGTGTTGGTGGGCCCGCCCGGCGCAAGTGACCGCGCGGTCTCTGTAATGTCCGGTTTTCTTAAATAGCCGCTATAGCGATATTCGCGGCGTCCGCCTTACGCCTGATCTCATTCCTATCAACTACCAGGGTCTTCTTCGCCTCTACGGCCAGAACAGCCGCATTCGCCGCTATCATAGAATCTATCGTTTCCGGGCCTATGGTGGGAACATCAAACCTCATGTCCTGGCGGGGGCGCGCTACTTTAACTATGACCGCCTTCTTCGTGCCCAGATCTCCCGCCCTTCTTATCATCTTATCCGTCCCCTCTATCGCTTCCACCGCGAGGACCATCTTTTTCTTTATAGCGACAGCCTGGCCTATGTCCATCCCGGCTATTCTCTTTGCCGTTTTATAGCCGAATTTTATATCCTGCCATTCGTCCTTTGTCGGGGGCCTCTCAGAGATAACGCCTTTTTTAAGCAACAGCTCTGAGAAGTAACGGGTGGGGTCCATCACACTTATGCCCTCTTTTCTGAGCTTAAATGCGATCGCCTTTATTATGGTGTAGTCCTTGCTGTCGACGGTATTGCGGAATATTTCTGAGGCCTCTTCGTTGAGGCGAAGCTCCTTGTTGAATATAATGGCCTTAGGGATCTTCCCGGTCATAACTACATGGGTGATCTTCTCGTCCCTAAGGATCCCCAGGGCCTTCTTTGTGTCCGTTATGCTGCCCCAGTATGCCTTATTTACGCGGAGTTCGAGTTCAGGCGGGGTTATATCGTTTATCCCGAGGCTTACTACGTAATCTCCTTCTTTTTTAGCGCGTTCGGCAAATATGAGGGGCAGCCTTCCCTGACCGGCTATAAGCGCGATGCGCTTCATCCCTCGCCCTTCATGTCCGTAACAGCAAAAAGGAGGTCTGCTTCGGCCACTAATTCACCGTTTACTTTGGCCACAGCCTTAACTTTGCATATCTTGGGCCTTGCCTTTGTTATGTTTATCTCTATAACAAGCTGGTCCCCGGGAACAACAGGTTTCCTGAAGCGGGCGTTGTCTATGCCTAAAAAGAACGGTATAAAACCTTCCTTATCAAGTTTTGATAATATATAGACACCCGCCACCTGGGCCATCGACTCTATTATCAAGACACCCGGCATGACCGGGTGGCCCGGGAAATGGCCGTTAAAGAATGGTTCGTTGCATGTAACGTTCTTTATGCCCGTTACCGTCATCTCTCCTTCGGATATGATCCTGTCTACTAAAAGCATCGGATAGCGATGCGGCATGATCTTCTGGATCTTTTCAATATCTATCATCTCAAAGCTCCTTTATACGGCATTTACGGTCTGGCGTTCCAGTTCTTCCTGCAGCATCTTCACAAATGCGCAGTTCATCTTATGGCCGCTTCTTTTCGCTGTTACGCGTCCCTTTATGTGCCGGCCCAGTACATAGAGGTCTCCTAAAAGGTCCAGCAGCTTATGGCGGACTGGCTCATCAGGGAAACGGAATCTGTTATTGATAGGCCCCTCTTCGCCTATAACAAGAGTATTGTTAAAATCAGCGCCTTTCCCAAGCCCTGCCTTTAGAAGCATCACGGCTTCCTTTTCCATACAGAAGGTCCTTGAAGGCGCCACTTCGTTCTCGAAAAGATCCAAAAACCCGCAGGAAGAACCGAGCGTTATGTCGTACCATTGTCCCTCTAGATGTGGATGGCCGTAATCCAGGAAATATTCCACCCTGAAATCCGCGTCATGGACTATCTGGATAGAGCTCTCCCCATCCTTGCATATTATGGGCTTTTCTATCTCGATAAAACGGCGCGGGACGTCCTGCTCTTCAATGCCGGCCTCCCTCAATACCCTCACAAAACCCTTAGAACTGCCGTCTAAACCCGGCATCTCCAGATTATCCAGCCCCACGTATACATTGTCTATCGATAAACCGCTTAAAGCGGCGAGAAAATGCTCCGTTGTATGGACCTCTATATTCCTGCGGCCAAGGACGGTCCGCTGAAGCGATGCCCTTGACTCCTTCAGGTTGGCCGGGTCCGCCTTTATGTGCGGCGCACCGGGCAGGTCCCTCCGGGTAAAGATTATACCGGTGTCCGGCGGTGCCGGCTCAAGCCTTACATTCACCGCCTTGCCTGTCTGTAACCCTATGCCCCTTATCGTAGCGCTGGAGGCTATGGTCCTCTGTGCCTGTTCCATTATTCCTTACCGTTCAACACCTTTATGATGTCTTTGTTCACATTGAGCGAGTCGTCCGCAAAGAGCAGCACCCTGGAGTCGAGTATGAGATCGTACCCGTTCTTCTTGCCGTAAGCTATGATCTTCTCGTCGATCTCCTCAAAGATGTCCTTTAGGAGATCGTTCCTTTTTCTCTGGAGGACGGTCTTGGCCTCTCTATCAAAATCCTGCAGCTTCCTCATCTTTTCGTTAAGCTCGCTCTCTTTTTCTTTTCTGGCTTCCGTATTGAGGAGTGCGGCTTCGTCTTTAAGCTTATTTATCTCCTTTACATATTTTTCACGCTCTTCGTTCTTGGCGTTGCCCTCTTTCTCGAGTTTTTCGTCCGCCTCTTTTGTCTTGTAATAATTGTCAAAAATGACAGATGCATCTACGTACGCTATTTTGAGTGCCCTTGTCTCCTCCGCGAACGAAAACTGCGACACCGATACTGCAAGAAATAAAGCTACTATGATTGTCCCGGTAAAACGCATTTTATCAAGCTCCTTTCAGTTAAAATCCGTGGCTCACGGAGAAGTAGAACCTGCCTTTCTGTTCCTCATGAGAGATCTCTTCAAGCGGGTAGCCCCAGTCTATCTTAACCGGGCCTATGGGCGTCTTTACCCTTACACCGACCCCCGTGCCGTGTTTATATCTGCCCTGGCCGAGATCGTCCGCCTCATCCCATACGTTGCCTATATCGTAAAATACAGCGCCTTTTATAAGGCCCTTATATACTGGAAAAACAAGCTCCGCATTGCCGACAAGAAGGCTTTCGCCGCCGATCGCGTCGCCTGTTATAAGATCTCTCGGGCCGACGCCTCGTTCGGAGTATCCCCTTATGGTGCCGCTGCCGCCCGCGTAGAACCTTTCGTATATAGGCACGTGGTCGGAATCGCCATACTCATGGGCCACGCCTGCGCGCGCTTTCAGCTCCAGCACTAGGTTATTCTCGACAAAACCGAAGTACTTGCTGACTTTCCCCGTATACTTCAAAAAGTCAAAATCCCCTAAGAATATCCCTCCGGCGTCCTCTACGCCGGCCGTGGCATAAATACCCTTTGTGGGATTGAATACATTGTCCCTGGTATCAAAGATCAGCTGGCCTCCAACGCTGCTAAGATAATTCGACCCCTCTTCCCTCCTGACATCGAAAGCAATATCCTCCGGCATATCAGTTATCTTGACGCGGTCGAGCCTGTAAGAGATGCCGCCTCTGAGCCAGTCGGTAAACTCCTTGCCTATCCTTGTGCTGCCGCCCCATCTCTCCTCTTCCCATCCGTAACCGACGTCTCTTTCTCTTTCATGGGTCGTTCTGTAAAGGTCGAAACCGTAAGAATAGGGGAAGCCGAATATCCACGGGTCCGACCATCCCAGGAAATAATTGGACCTTACAAAGCCCAGCTCGCCGCGCAGGGTCAGGATCTGGCCGCCGCCCGTGAACGTGGGGAAGTTCATTATGTCGAAATTTTTCTGTGAAACGCTGGCGAAACCTATAAGCTTATCTATGGAGCTGTATCCGCCGCCGAAGCTGAATTCACCGGTCTTCGTCTCTTTTACATTCACCACCAGGTCGCGTTTCGAGGGATCTCCTGTCTCCTTGGTATCGAAGGATATCTCCTCAAAATACCCGAGGTTGTAGAGCTTCTCCTTGGAGCGCTTGATATTGTCGCCGTTGAACGGTTCCCCAGGGTACGCCCTGAGCTGCCGCCTGATGACCACGTCTTTCGTTTTAGTATTGCCTTTTATCTCTATTTTGTTGACATAAATAAGGCTGTTCTCGTCTATGGCGTATGATATATCTATCTCGCCCGTACCCTCGTTGACAGCGGCTTCGGGGAATACGCGGCACATTATATAGCCGTTTTTGTAATAGATCTCCTGAACGTGTATAGCGTCCAGCTTCATACCTTCCTGGCTGAAGGGCTTGAACCTGGTCATCTCGAGAACCTCTTTCAGCTGGTCATGGGTGAAGACCTTGTTGCCGTCCATCGAGATATCGCCTACTAGGTATCTCTTGCCCTCGTCCACCAGTATCGTGATATCCATGCGCTTATTTTCGTCGTAATACTCGGTATCACTGTCCACGGAGATATCCAGGAACCCTTCCCTCTGGTAGAACGCCTTTATCTTCTCGATGTCCTCTTCAAAGACGTTCTTCTTGAAATAGCCTGACGAGAAGAGTGCATCCGGTCTCGTTGTAATAAGCCTCATGATGATCTTGTCGGGGTAGCTTTCGTTGCCGTCTATGAAGATGTGCTTTATCTTCACGGCGACGTCTTCATTTATTATCACCGTGACCACCGCGGAATTTTCGTTCTCGTCAACTTGCGAAGAATAGTCTATGTCAGCGAGGTGGAAGCCCTTCTTTTCATAGAGGTCTTTTATCGCCTCGATATCCTGCGGGAGCCTTCCGGGATCGAACATCTTGCCTTCTTTGGACTGCATCTGGCTTATGATCTGTTCTTTTTTGATACGAATATTGCCCTGTATGTCGATCCTCTGTATCAGCGGCTTTTCGGTCACTATGAATGTCACGGCAAGGCCGTCCTTATGGTCGGATACGTCGATCGATATATCCGTGAAGAACCCGAGCGCATAGAGGCGTCTGAGATCGTCGTTCAGGACATCCTGTGAAAAAGAGGTGCCCATTTTGGTCTTCACCTTCGAGAGTATGACGGCAGTGCTTATCGCCTTGTTGTTCTTCACCCTCACCAGGTTCACTCTCTTGCCCGTGTCTTCCTGCGAGAATGATACGCCGCTTACGGAGATGATCAGTATTATAGATATGAATACGGATAAGAATCTTTTCACTTTTACTCTCCTTCTCTATACGAGAGGTTTTCGAACTTAGCGTATTCAGCTATGAATGCCAGCTTAATGCTCCCTACGGGGCCGTTACGCTGCTTTGCTATTATAACTTCCGCTATGCCTCTATTCTCATCAGTGGGATTATAATATTCCTCCCGAAGAAGAAGGAGGACTAGGTCCGCATCCTGTTCGATAGCACCCGACTCTCTCAGGTCAGACAGCTGAGGTCTGTGGTCCGACCGCTGTTCGACCGCGCGGGAAAGCTGACTTATGGCTATAAGGGGCAGGTTGAGCTCCCTGGCAAGGGCTTTGAGAGACCTGGATATCTCGGATATCTCCTGCTGTCTGTTCTCAGACCTGGCAGCCCCCTGCATCAGCTGAAGGTAGTCGACTACCATGAACTGGATATCGTGCTGCGCTTTCATACGCCTGGCCTTAGCCCTAAGCTCCAGTGCGGATAAGGCGGGTGTGTCATCGATATAGATCGGCGCTTCTGATAATTTTCCGGCCGCGTTAGTGAGCCTGGGCCAGTCCGACTGTGAAAGAAAACCTGTTCTGACCTTGTGGGCGTCGACCCGGGCGTGCGAGCACAGCATCCTCTGCACAAGCTGCTCTTTCGCCATTTCAAGGCTGAAGAACCCTATCGGGGCCCCCTCTACCGTACCGATATGTTCTGCGATGGAAGCGGCAAGGGCGCTCTTGCCCATGGACGGGCGGCCCGCCACTACTATGAGATCTGATTTCTGCAGGCCGGCGGTCATCACATCCAGCTCATGAAAACCGGTAGCGATGCCCGTAACGTTCTCTTTCCGCTGGTAAAGGTTGTCTATGGTCTCGATAGAGTCTTTTATTATATCTTTAACGTGTATATATTTGGTATCCGAATGCTTGCGGGCCGTGATATCGAATATCATGCTCTCGGCCCTGTCCAGGAGCTCATCTACCTCGGATTTAGTGTTGTAGGATTGCTGTATTATGGTCGTGGAGGTCGTGATGAGCTGTCTCAGGATAGATTTTTCTTTTACTATACTGGCGTAATGCATGATATTCGCAGCAGTAGGTATGGAGCTGGTCAAGAGCGCTATATAACTCGCGCCGCCGGCAGTGTCCAGGTCGCCCCTCCTCTTAAGCTCTTCTACGAGCGTCAGGACATCAACGGCCTTGTTCTTGTCATACAGTGAAACTATAGCGGAGAAGATCTTCTGGTTGGCCTCTTTATAAAAGGACTCGCTCTGCAGCGACTGGATGGCTACGGCTACGGCATCCCTGTCTATGATCATGGACCCGAGTACAGATGTCTCTGCTTCAAGATTGTGCGGAATGACCTTCTCGAACTGTAAGGTCTCTAAAGAAGAGCCGTTAAGCGTTGCTCTTGGCGGGGCCATTTTATATTATTTTCTCACTACCCACAACTTTATGTTGGCCGTTACTTCAGGGTGCAGTTTTACGTTCGCGCTGTAAACACCCAGCTTATTTATGTGCTCGTCTATCCGGATCTGCTTCTTATTTATCTCTATGGACTCTTTCGCGTAAGCCTCGCTTATCATCTCGCTCGTTACGGTGCCGAAAAGCTTCTCGTCCTCTGAGGCTTGTACCGTGATGGTGCAGGAGGTGTTCTCCAGTTTCTCCTTCAGTTTTTCGGCCTTATCTTTTATCCTCTTAAGCTTCAGCCCCACTTTTTTCTTTTCGTCTTCCAGGAATTTCGCGGACTTGCGGGTAACTCTCTTAGCGAGTTTTCTCGGTATAAGGAAATTATCCGCATATCCGTCTTTCACTTTGACTATCTCGCCCATCTGGCCGAGTTTGTTGACGTCTTTCAACAGTATAACCTGCATCTTCGCTGCTCCTTACTATTCGTCATCGCTTACCCCGCCGGGGCGGGCCAAGCGATCCGGAATGTCATTTGTAGTTCGCGATGTACGGCATGAGCGCTATTACGCGCGCCCTCTTTATAGCACGCGCCAGCAGCTTCTGGTGCCAGGCACAGGTGCCTGATATCCTGTTAGGGAGTATCTTGCCGCGCTCTGTCGTGAACTTTTCCAGGCGCGCGACATCCTTGTAGTCGATGTCGTCTATTTTTTCCATGCAGAATTTGCATTTCTTTCTGGTCCTGAAACCGAACTTAGAGCCTTTTCTTTTGCCTTTACCCTTGAATTTAGATCTTGAATTTGGGCCTGTTTTGCGCTTCAAAACGGTACTTCTCCTTCCTTCTTATCATTCCCGGCAGGTACGTTCCGGGCCGCGCTCGTGCTCTGGTCTATATCTTCGGCCTGCGGCCCGGGAGTGAACTGGCTGTCCGCCGTAGGTGACTGCTGCATACCCTGCTGTTGGGATTTTGATCTCAAGAATTGGACGTTGTTGGCTACGACTTCTATGGTGCTCCTTTTCTGGCCTTCCTGGCTGACCCAGTTGCGGCTCTGGAGCCTTCCTTCGACAAATACCGGGCTGCCCTTTGACAGGTACTCTCCGCAGACTTCCGCTACCTTGCCCCATACGACCACCCTTATAAAGCACGTATCTTTCTTCTTTTCGCCGCTCTGGGTGTTATATATCCTGTTAACGGCCAGGTCAAAAGATGTGACCGCCGCTCCACTTGGTATATATCTCAGCTCAGGGTCCCGCGTCAGGTTGCCCATTAACATGACCTTGTTAAAATTTGCCATATCTTACCTCTCAGACGACTTTACGATCACAAGCGTCCTTATTATATTGTCATTCAGCTTGTAAGCGGATTCTATAGGGGATATAGCCTTCGGCTCTGCCTCAAACTCACAGAGGTAGTAATCCCCCTCCACATGCCTCTTTATGCTGTAAGCAAGGCGCCTTCTGGCCCATTTGTTACATTTCTGTACCTTACCTTCGTTCTTTTGTATGGCCTCTTCGATAGAGCCTAACGTCTTCTTGAGCTCCTCGTCCGCCATATCCGGTTTTACTATGATCATCGCTTCATATCTTCTCATAATATTCGCTTGTTTTCCTCCTTTTTGTTGCTGTCAGTGCCATCATAATACCATATTATTATACCCTATTCAAGGGTTAAATCTGTTCATTGCTGTGTCTATACCATCCATGATCCAAATCTCTATACATCTTTTTGAGCTCTCCAGGACATCCTTCAGGGCCTCTCTCTCATCCCTCCTGAACGGTGTGAGGACATGATCCCTTAATATATTAATATTAGGACCTATACCTATCCTCAGGCGCGGGAACTCTTCTGTGCCAAGCTCCTCTGCCACGGAACGCAGGCCGTTATGCCCTCCTGGGGAGCCCTTCTGCCTCAACCTTATCCTACCCAGGGGTAGGTCCTTATCATCCATTACTACCAGGAGATCATCCAGGGAGAGATCCCTGCTCTTGACTATCTCACTGACCGCCTTTCCCGAAAGGTTCATGTATGTAAGCGGCTTGGCCAGGAATATCTCCTGGTCGCCTATCTTCCCCATGCCGAATAAAGAATGGGCTGTCCTTTTCTTCAGCCTTATCCCGGAAGTCTCGGCCATCCTGTCCAGCGCCATAAAACCTATATTATGGCGCGTAGACCTGTACCTGAATCCCGGGTTCCCAAGGCCTACGATCAGCTTCATTCTTTCTTCTTTTCTTCCTTTTTCTCTTTGGCGGGAGGGGCGGCTTCGCCTTCTGCCGGCTCTTCTTCTTTCTTGCCCTTCGCTATCACTTCCGGCTCGGCGCCTTCTTCCGCCGGCACTTCTTCAGCGACCTCTTCCTTGCGCGGAGGCTCGCCGCTCATCACGGTCAGTTCCGGGTCGTTCAGCACCTTGACCCCGGGAGGCACGACCAGGTCTTTTACGAGTATCTTGTCCCCGATCTTAAGCTCCGAGACATCGACCTCTATCTTCTCCGGTATCTGCGTGGGTAGACATTCCACTTCCACTTCCCACATTATGTGCTCAAGCGTACCTTCTTCCTTGGTCACCGCATCCGCATGGCCTTTTGAAATAATGGGGACATTCACCTTGATCTCCTCGGTGAGGTCGATCTCATGGAAATCGACATGCAGGATATTATCCTTTGTAGGGTGGTATTGGACCTCCTTTATCATGACCGGCTTTGAGCCTTTTTTCTTTGTGTCGATGACAAGGTCCAGGATGACGTTCTCGCCGGCCTTCGTATGCAGCGCCTCGTAAAGGGTCCTGTCGTCCACTTTCAGGTTCAGGGTCTCTTCCCCGGCTTTGTACAGACATGCCGGTATCAGCCCCTGCCTCCTGAGCTTATCCACCTTGTTCTTTCCCTTCTCTTCCCTGACGCTCGCGTCTAGCTTCACTCTCTCCATCTTCTGTCTCCTCCTTTGTTGTTCACAATTTAAAGTCCTTGTCAAAGAGGGCGCTTATGGACTTCTCTTTGTGTATCCTCATTATTGCTTCGCCTAATAACCCGGCGACCGAAAGGACTTTTATCTTCTGCATAAGCTTATCTTTTCCCGCCGGGATAGTGTTCGTAACAACCAGCTCTTTGATGTTCGATTTCTCTATCCTGTCTATGGCCGGCCCGGACAATACCGGATGGACAATGGCCGCATAGATATCCTTCGCGCCGGCTTTCTTCAGTGCATTGCCCGCCTCTACCAGCGATCCGGCGGTGGCCACTATGTCGTCCACGATAATGGCATTCTTGCCTTTTACGTCACCCATTATGTGCATAACCTCGGTGTCTTTATCATTGATCCTCCGTTTGTCGACAATGGCCAGGTCGGCTTTGAGCCTCTTGGAATAGGCCCTCGCCACCTTGATGCCTCCGACATCCGGCGAGATCACCACAAGGTCCTTTAACTTCTTATCCAGGAAATAATCCACAAAGACATTGACCGCGTACAGGTTATCCAGCGGTATATCGAAAAAGCCCTGTATCTGGCCGGCGTGCAGGTCGATGGTAAGGACCCTGTCAGCGCCCGCTGTCGTTATGACATTGGCGACCAGTTTAGCGGTGATAGGAACACGCGGCTGGTCTTTCCTGTCCTGCCTTGCGTACCCGAAATAAGGCAATACGGCCGTTATCCTGCGGCTGGACGCGCGTTTCAGCGCGTCTATCATTATGAGAAGCTCCACAAGGTTATCGTTCACAGGAGGAGATGTCGGCTGTATAATAAAGACGTCTCTCCCGCGGACATCATGGTTGATCATCACCTGTGTTTCACCGTCCGAGAACCAGGAAACTTTCGCAGAGCAGAGTTTCGTCCCGAGGACTCCGGCGATCTCTTCTGCCAAGCGCCTGTTGCCGCTACCTGAGAATAATAGCATCTGGCCGTTTTTGATCATCGTCTCTTTCCTTTCTTTAAGATTCTTGCCGGTACGCCTACCGCCACCGCTTTCGGCGGCACGTTCTTTTTTTTCGTCACCACACATCCCGCGCCCGTTCTTGCACCCTTTCCTATCTTTACGGGCGCCACAAGCATGGTTCCCACGCCGATAAAGGCGCCGTCGTCGATTGCGGTGCGGTTCTTCTTTTTTCCGTCGTAATTCGCGGTTATGGTGCCCGCGCCTACGTTGACATTCTTGCCTACTGAGGTGTCCCCAAGGTAGGTATGATGCTTGATCTTTGCATTAGCACCTACCGTGGTCCTGACAAGCTCCACAAAATTCCCTATCTCCACATTATCCCTGAGGGTGCAGCCGGACCTTATCCTGGCAAACGGGCCGATCCTGCATTTCTTTCCTATACTGACCTCCCCCTCTATCACAGTGTGGGGGTATACAACCGTGTCCCTGTCTATTCTCACGCTGTCGTCTATGTATGTTGATTCCGGGGCCAGTATGGTCACACCTTCGCTCATGAGCCTGGTAAGTTTTCTTTTGTGGAGCACCTTTTCTGCCATGGCCAGATCCTTCCTTGTGTTTATACCCAGCGCCTCGTCCGGATCGTCCGTCATAACCGAGCCTATCTTCAGATTTTCTTTATGTATCAGGCCTATTATATCCGTTAGGAAGTACTCTTTCTTTCTGTTCTTGTTCGTCACCGCCGATAACAGCGGGAAGAATTTCCCCGCGTTGAAACAGTAAGTGCCGACATTCACTTCGCTTATTCTTTTCTCGGCACGCGTAGCTTCCGTCTCCTCGATTATCCCGCATGGCAAATCCTGCGGGTCTCTCGCGATGCGGCCGTAACTCGTCGGGTCCTCCATGCGCGTGGTCAGGAGCGTGCACGTATTCTTGCCCTTAGCATGGACTTCCTTCAGTCTCATTATGGTCTCGGGTCTCACCAGCGGCGCGTCGCCGCAGAGGACAAGGAGATCCCCTGTGAAATTTTTAAAGAGCTTCTTTGCGGAGCTTACCGCGTCCGCGCTGCCTAAGGGCCTCTTCTGCTTAACCGTCTTCACGTCCTTAAGCGCGGCCTTCACTTCGTCAGACTTGTGACCCGCGACGCATACGACATCCTTAACACCGGCGGACTTCACCACATCCAGGACGTGATGTATCATGGGCCTCCCGTTCAAATTATGGAGGACCTTCGGGGTCTCGGATCTCATTCTTGTACCGAGCCCGCCCGCCAGTATTATCGCTTTCGTTTTCCTGGACATCAGTCCTTCTATTCGCTTTGCAAAATTTGGTTGGGAGACTAGGATTCGAACCTAGACGCTCAGCTCCAAAAGCTGATGTGCTGCCGTTACACTATCCCCCAATCAAAAATAACTCGAGCTAGAGTTCTATATCCCCGCCTTCGATCTCTTCTATATGTGATTCCTGCCGCGGCTCCGGCTGCGGTGCCGGCTGTGGAGCTGGCTGTGGAGCTGGCTGCGCGGCCTTTGGCTGCGCCGGCGCTGAAACTTTTGTCGCGCCCGCGGAAGGACTCTTTTTTTCAGATTCGTAAGCCCCGAGCACCTTCTTCTGGATATATTCCCTGCACTCAAGCGTTATTGGGTGCGCTATATCTTTATGCTCGGATTGCTGGGCCCTGTCACCCTCGACATGAGGCTTTCTGTCCGTCACGGGAAGGCTCGATCCGCACTGGTTGCAGAATTTTGACCTCACGGCATTCTTAAAGTTGCATTTCGGGCAGCTCTCCCTCATTTTTCTTGAAGGCATCGCCACGAATAGGCCCTTGTTCCCCTCTATGACTTTCACATTTCTAACCACAAAAGCATTGTCGAATGTTATCGTCGCATATGCTTTAAGCTTGCGGTTGTCGCCGTCTCTTAAGGATACTCTTACTTCTGTGATCTCCATCTTTTACTTCCTCCTCATTGGTCATTCAGGGTTGGCGCAATAATGATATTCCAATTACCGCGATCGTCCCCGATCGCTTCTTCTGCCTTTTCTTTAAGCGCTATCACCTCCTCTTTCCTGCCGGCTATGCCGAAGAGGGTCGGGCCGCTCCCCGTTATCATGGCCCCTTTTGCCCCGTTGGCTATCAACAGGTCCTTCAACACCTTAAGCTTTGTTTCTCTCTCCAGCGAAAGTGCCTCAAAATCATTACGCATGCCCCTGCCTAGAGAGCCTGGGTCGTTGGCGGATACGGCCGCGAGTATGCTCTTCAGGCCGTCTTTTTCCGTCGATGACTGCGGCCTGGTATCTATCCATTCGTAGGCGTATTTTGTAAAAAGCGCAAAGCCGGGGACGAGAAGTATGTGCCACAGCTTCATCGCGCTTGTCAGGGGCTCTATAATATCGCCCCGCGCCCTTCCCACGCCCCAGGTGTCATCTGACACAAAGAAAGGGACATCGGCCCCGAGCGTTCCGGCCAGAGACATGAGCTTAGTTTTAGAGAGGCCTAATCCCAGCAGGCTGTTTATTCCGGAGAGTACTGCGGCTGCGTCTGAGCTTCCGCCGCCAAGCCCCGCGCCTGCGGGTATATTCTTTTTGATCTTTATCTCAACGTCCACCGGGTACCCGATCTGGCTCTCTATTGCCTCAGCCGCCTTGTAAACCAGGTTGTCCCGGCCCTGCGGCAGGTCGCTCCTGTCGCATGTCACGTTTATGCCACCGGACGCTTTTTTGATCTCTATCTCGTCGAAAAGCGCTATCTTTTCAAAGAGCGTCTCTATCGTATGATAACCGTCCGGCCGCTTCTCCAGCACTTTTAAGAAAAGATTCACCTTTGCCGGAGCCTTCAGCGTCATACTCACTTTTTTAGCTTTATGACCTCTTGTGCGGCTTTTACGATATTCGATGAAGTCAGCCCGAAATGTTCCAGCAGTTCTTTCGGGTTGCCGGATTCGCCGAACCTGTCATTGATGCCTACCATCTTCACGGGAACCGGGCACTCCGTTATCAATACCTCGCTTACGGCGCTCCCCATGCCGCAGTTGATAAGATGCTCTTCGGCAGTAACGACGGCTCCGGTCTCCCTGGCGGCCTTGACTATTACGTCCTTATCTATGGGCTTGGGCGTATGCAGGTTCACGACCCTGGCCTTTATGCCTTTCTTAGAGAGCTCCTCATGGGCGAGCATGGCTTCATGTACCATGATCCCGCACGCTATTATGGATACATCGCCGCCTTCCCTTAAAGTTACCGCCTTCCCTATTTCGAAGGGGTCTCTCTCGGAGGTCACGTTAGGAACAGAGCTCCTGCCCAATCGTATATATACCGGGCCTTTTATATCGACGCATTTTATGGTGGCCTTTTTCGCTTCTATGGAATCGCACGGGACGATGACGGTCATGTTCGGCAGCATGCGCATGAGCCCTATCTCTTCTATGGCCTGGTGAGTAGCGCCGTCCGGGCCTACCGATATGCCACCATGGGTACCTATGATCTTTACACCGAGGTTCATGTAGGCTATGGATATCCTTATCTGGTCCCACGCCCTGCCGCTGGCAAAGACCCCGAATGTAGCGGCAAATGGTATCTTGCCTGTAAGGGCCAGGCCCGCCGCGGTGCTGTACATGTCCTGCTCGGAGACACCCATCGAAAAGAACCTCTCGGGAAATTTCTCCCTGAACCAGCCCGCGCGCGTGGACTCTGTAAGGTCCGCGCACAGCGAGACCACATTCTTATTAGTGTTGCCCAGTTCTATCAGGCCTTCTCCAAAACCGTCACGTGTGGGTTTCATTTATACCATCTCCTGAAATCATCGAGTTCCATCCTCTTTTGCCTGTACTCTTCAAGTTCATCTTTTGCGGCGAATAACACCTGGTCATCCGATATATTCACTATCTCGACGTTCCAGAAGTCATTGAATTTATATCCGTGCGTTACGGCGGCGGCTTCATCCAGCGCCGCGGAGTAAACCTTATCAAAATCCTCACCGCTTACTAAACCCGCCGGGTTCTCCGACGGTATTATATCAAAACTTACCCTGAAAAAAGCCTTCCCTCCTTCTTCCAGGTATTCACCGTTTATCGAATTTAACTTAAGCGGTTTCTCAAAGACCATCTCTCTTGCGAATTTCGCCTTTACCCTGTCGGCTATCTGCATGCCCAGGAACTCGCCCATGCCTATGTCTTTCATGAAGAAGGTATTGTTCCAGTAACCTATATCGCCTATCGAGACGACCTCGCCTATCTTAAGATATTCCCTGATAAGGTCCTCGGGATCGTCTATGTTCAGCCGCGTGAATATGTCGCGCAGCACCTTTTCCTTCTGTGCCTGCGGGGTGAGCTTCATGTCGATTATCATCCTTTTGCCGAACTCGCCCCGGGAGATACCGCTGTAGTGCAGCATCTTCAGGTCACCGACGTAGCGTATCAGCACGACCTCTATTTCGGGAAGCAGCGGGTCTTGTGCTATCAGTATGTAGAAATCGAGCGGCGCGTCGGTGCTCAATGTCACCCTGGAGGCGCTGAGCATAACGTCGTTTATGGTCTCTGCCGCCTCTTCCGATATGTTCAGGGTCGCGTCCAGCAAGCCCCTGACAGGCAGATAAATGCCGACCGTGCTGTCGATGATCCTGACCTTGATATCCGTGTCATATTCTTCCCGGCACATCTGGATGAGGGCTTCATCCACAATATCCTTGGGATACGAAGGGCCGCATCCCGTCTGTAAAAGAACTGTCAATAACGCGAATATTGCTATATTGAAGAACTTCTTCACCGCGGATAATCTTTCAGTTTTGCGGGCTTCTTTTTATACTCCTTGAATATCGCTTCTATCTCGTCGAACTCCAGCTCTTCTTTTTTCAGGAGCTCGTCAGCGAACCTGTCGAGGAGCACTTTTTCCTTCTTGAGAAGGTCTTCCACTTCTTTTATACACTTCTGGAATATCTTCTCCGTGTCCTCGTTAAGCTTCGTCTTTGTGGATTCGGAAAGCTGCTCATGTGGTATAGCGGCATAATTCCCTATGAGCCCCGAGTCGCCCATACCATACATCCACACCATATAATGAGCCTTCTTCATGGACTGTGTAAAGTCCTGGCCCACTCCGTCCGATGTCACGCCGCATTTGAGCTTTTCGGCAACAAAACCTCCGAGTGATGTCTTTATATCAGCGAGGAACATCTCTTTCGAGTGCGTAACAAGCTCCTCTTTGGGCGGCGAATATACTACACCCAGCGTGGATCTTCGAGGGATGATGGAAGCCTTGAAGACATCATCCGTCGGATGGAGAAGATATGTGACAATAAGATGGCCTGACTCGTGATAGGCGGTCATCTCTTTTTCCCTCGGCGTGAGCGAGATCGGATGCTTTATGCCGAGATCTATCCTTTCGAACGCTTCGCTTATCTCATCCCACCCCACTTCTGTCTTCTTGCCGCGTGTCGCTATAAGCGCCGACTCTTTCACGACGTTAGCTATGTCAGCGGGGGTCTTTCCAACAGCCCGTTTCGCGAGCCTGACGATATCGATATCTTTTTTTACCTTGACCTTAGAGAGATAAAATTCAAAAAGCTTTTCTCTGTCCTTCAGGTTGGGGCGGGTAACATATATCATCCTGTCGAAACGGCCGGGCCTTTTAAGCGCAGGGTCAAGCGACTCTTCCGGCGCGTTCGTGGCGGCGATAATGACTATATTAGTATCCTTTGCCTTAAGGCCGTCCAGGTCCGCCAGGAGCTGGTTCTGTGTTGAATTCGTCTCCTGTCCCCCAAGGTAACTGAATGACCTCGACCTGCCGACCGTATCTATCTCGTCAATAAACACTATGCATCCGCCGAACCCGTACGCGTAATCCCTGGCCTTCTTGAAAAGTTTCCTTACGCGTGCAGCACCCACGCCTACGAAGACCTCGACGAATTCGCTGCCCGACATCGAGATGAACGGCAGCTTTGCTTCCGTAGCTATCGCCTTAGCGAGATATGTCTTTCCGCATCCGGGCGGGCCTATCATGAGTATGCCTTTTATGACATTGCCGCCTATCTGGTCTATCTTTGCCCTGTCCGTCATGAGCTGCACCACTTCGGACGCCTCCTGCTTGGCGGAATCCATCCCTATAACGTCTTTCCACGTAACGTCTATGTCCCTGCCCTTGATGGGCGCTTTGTCAAGCTTGGCGAACCCGCCCCGCAGGAACGCGAGATACATGAAAACGAATATGACGGCGTGTATGCCGGCCATAAGGAACTGGACAGGCATGGTGGCAAGGGTCATCTTGCGGTAGAAGCTTTCAAGGCTGCGCAGGCCGATGACAGAAAGTATAATAAGAAGCAATACGACACACGCGACTATAATAATGACCTTGTACATCCTCAGATACATCATGATCCGTCGTGATAACATAGCTACCTGCCTCTCCCTTTTATAATTTCTTTTCCTGTTTATCCAGTTCCGCCAGCGCGCGCTTTAGCTCTTCCGGCTTAGGCGTTGTGCCGTGGAACTTGTTGTTGTGCTCTATAAAAGATACGCCTTTCCCTTTTATCGTATCGGCTATTATTATAGCCGGTCTTCTTTTTGTATCTTGAGCCTCGTCAAGTGCCGTCATCAGTTTTTCAAGATCGTGCCCGTCCGTCTCTATGGCATGCCAGCCGAACGATTCCCACTGCAGCTTCATCTGCACAAGTTCCTTCACATCGCAGCACAGCCCGTCTATTTGGAACCGGTTGCGGTCCATTATGACGCATATATTGTCCAGATTGTAATGCGCGGCGGTCATAGCGGCTTCCCAGATCTGCCCTTCGTTCGATTCCCCGTCGCCTATCAGGCAATAGACCCTGGAGCGTTTGTTGTCCAGGCGCAGCCCCATGGCCATGCCGTTGGCTATCGAGAGCCCCTGTCCCAAGGAACCGCTGGATATCTCCAGGCCCGGCAGGCCCATCTGCGGGTGTCCTTGCAGCCGGCTGCCCATCTGCCTAAGGGTCGCGAGCTCTTTTTTGGGAAAATACCCTGCGTCCGCCAGGACCGCGTAGAGCGCGGGGCAGCCGTGCCCCTTGGAGAGCACGAATCTGTCCCTGTCCGCCCAATGCGGCTTTTTGGGATCGTGTTTTATTTTGTAAAAGTACAATGCCAGCAGTATCTCCACTTCGGAGAGCGACCCCCCGGTGTGGCCGCTTCCGGCCTTCTCGAGCATGGTCAATATATCCCTGCGCACAGCTATAGCCTTTTTTTTCAGTTTTTTTATGTCGGGTCGTTTCTTCAGCGTCACTTTTCCAGCTTCTCCTTTACGCTCTCCTGTGAGGGATCGAGTTCTAAAGATCTCTCCCATGCCTGTCTGGCCTTATCGATATTGCCCTTCTTGTGGTAGATATCTCCGAGATGATCAAATATAACAGCGTCGTCTTCTATGAACTTGAGCGCTTTTTTAAGCTCCGCAAGCGCCTTGCTGATCATGCCCTTTTTGAAATACGCCCATCCGAGGCTGTCTATATACGCCCCGTTCTCGGGCTCAAGTGCTATGGCCTTTTCTATGAGGCTTATGGCCTCACCGAGGTTTATCCCGGCTTCGGCGTACATATAACCGAGATAGTTATACGCGTCGGCGTACTTCGGGTCAAGCTCAATACACCGCCTGAACTGCGCTATCGCCTTATCATTCTGCCCTGAACGTTCATAAGCACCACCTAAATAGAAGTGCGTCTTGGCGTCCTTATCGTTCTTCTCCGCGGCGCGGGCGTAATAAACAGCCGCGTCTTGGTATTCCTTCATGGCGCTCTTTGTAAAACCAAGCGTGAGAAAGAGTTTTTCGTTCTCGAAGCCAAGGGCTTCGGCTTTCTTAAGTGTCTCTAGGGCCTCTTCGAGCCTGTCTTCCGACAGGAATATGTATGACAGCTCGATATAACCCTCAATGTCGTTCGGGTCTATGTCTATGGCGAAATTATACTGCTTTACCGCCTCTTCTATATTGCCCTGCTTGTAGTAAATGCTCCCTATGTGCCTGTATATCTTCCTGTTCAGTGGCTCGATCTTCAGGGCCTCTTCGTAATACTCTATCGCCTTCTTAGGGTCTTTCTTGAATTCATAAAGGACCCCGAGCGCCATATAGGCCTCGATATAATCCGGCTTCAGACGGATAACGCTCTCCAGTTCCTGTACCGCCAGATCGAATTTTTTCAGCCTGGAATAGATGAGGGCCAGATTGAAATGCAGGGGAGCTGAGCTTTCTTCTTCCTCCAGGAGCTTCTTGTAAACGCCGACTGCATCTTCCATCTTCTCCTGCAGAACATACAGGTCAGCCAGCGACGTTAACGCCTCAAGGCTCCCGGGCTTCAGCTTTATAATGCTTTCGTATTCTGTGCAGGCCTGGTCGAATTTTCCCTGCGAGGTATAGATCACCGCCAGGAGAATATTGGGTTTTATATTCTCCGGGTCGACCTTTTTTGCGAGCACCAGGTGCTCCAGCGCCTTCTCGTGCTCGTTCTTTGAAAGATATCCGGCTGCTATCCTTAAGTGTATGGAGCTTGATCTATCGTCCTTTTTCAGCGCTTTTTCATACTCACCTATCGCTTCGTCGGACATACCCTCGTTCGAGTATATTACGCCCATAGCATAATGAGCTAACGCTGATGACTCCGGCGTAGTAGGGGCGGCGTCTTTTAATATAATAGGGTACATGCCCCCTGGCAGCAGGGTGCCGCCGGAAGTATACATGTAATGAACAAGGCTTACTATGATACCGACAACCAGTACCGTGGATGCTATAACTAGAGCGCGGTTATTCATAAGGATATTTATTTCTTTTTGTGCCTGTCCCTTCTTAGGCGCTTCTTCCTTTTGTGCTTTGCCATCTTGCGCTTTTTTCTCTTTCTTCCGCATGGCATATCCTTTTCACCCCCCTTTAGAAAATAACTTTGTTAAGCGGGTACTCCACTATGCCCTGGGCGCCGGCTTTTTTTAATTCGGGGATTATGTTTTTTACCGTGCTTTCGTCGAGTATCGTATCCACGTCGACCCACCCCTCATCCGAGAGATTGGATATTGTCGGCTTCTTCATAGCGGGCAGGATCTTCAGGATCTTTTCCAGGTTGCCCTTTGTAACGTTCATTTTAAGGCCGACTTTATTCTCTGCGAGTATGGCGCCCTTCAAAAGAAGCGCTATATTGTCTATGCGCTCCTTCTTCCATTTATTTTTATATGCCTCTTTATTTGCTATAAGCTGCGTCGTAGAGGTGCAGACGGTGTCGATTATCTTAAGGTTGTTCGCCCTGAGGCTGGAACCCGTCTCGGTCAGCTCTACTATGGCATCCACCAGCGACATGTTCGCCTTGACCTCGGTGGCGCCCCAGCTGAAGTCCACTTCTGCTGCAACCTTGTTCTTCTTCAGGTATTTCCTCGTTACATTCACGAGCTCTGTTGCTATGCGTTTGCCTTCCAGGTCCTTGACGCTCTTTATTTTTGAATTCGCCGGGGCGGCGAGCACCCAGCGCACAGGCTGCATGCCGCTCTTGGCATAGACGAGTTCGGCGACATTCGCCACGCTCGAATTCTTCTCCATGACCCAGTCGTTGCCGGTTATGCCGCAGTCGAGTGTGCCGTTCTCCACATACTCAGACATCTCCTGCGCGCGCAGCATAAGCGGGTCTATATCCGGGTCGTCCACATAGGGTATATAAGAACGCTCGCTTATCCTTATATTGAAACCGGCCTTCTTGAATATCCTTATAGTGGATTCCTGCAGACTTCCCTTCGGAATACCTAATTTTAGCTTCATCTTTGACCTCTTTTTTGTGGTGTCCTCACGAATCCATATTGTATATAATTATCATATAATTGTCAACAACATAAATAATCAGGCGGTGTCAGCAATAAAATTTTGCCATATGCACGATGAGTATGGTATAATTATGGCATGCTTACTCAACTGAGGCAGAAGAAAATAATGAAGCGGGTTCTCTGGGTCCTCGCAGTGGTCATAATATTCGCCTTCGTCCTTTCCGGGGCAAGGGGCCTGAGAGAATCGGCGGATTACGCCGGGATCGTCTTCGGGCGAAAGATAACATTCGCCGAATACCGGGATAGCTTCAACGCGGCGAAGAACGAGGCGCTCATAATGTACGGCCCTAGATATAATGAGATGCGCGGCCAGCTTAATCTTGATAATAAGGCCTGGGAGCGAATAATAATGCTCGACGAGGCGAAGCGGAAAAAAATAACAGTGACCAATAAAGAGGTAATAGCAAGGATCGCTTCATTCGGTTATTTTATGGACACCGAAGGCGCCTTCGATAAGGGCGCCTATGAGAGGATACTCGTGAACGCCTTCAGGACCGAGCCCCGCCAGTTTGAAGAGGAGATGCGCCAACGCCTTATGATAGAGAAACTCCTGCACAGCGTATTTGAGGGCATCGAGGACCCCGCCCAGGGGGTAGCCGAAGATGACGAGGAAGCCGCTAAAAAGATAGAAGAGATGAGATTCAATATATACCGCGAGTGGTACGAAGGGCTTTATGAAAAAGCGGGTCTCATAAATAATATACAACCGCCTGAAACAGAAGTTGCTGAACAGGAAGCTGCCGGAGAAACACAGGAAGAAAACCCGGAAACGGAACAGCAGGCGGAAGCGGTAAAGACGGAAGAATAATGGCCGGGGTTATTTTAGCAGATGTTTGATCTCTTTCATGAACTGCGCGCCGTCCTTGAACTGACGGTAGACTGAGGCAAAACGTACGTAAGCTACCTCGTCTATCTTCTGCAGTTTCGACATCACAAGCTCCCCCAGGTCTTTCGCGCGGACTTCCTTCTCGAACTTGCGCTGCACTACACGCTCTATATCATCCACCAGCTTCTCTATGCGCTCGGTCGAGATAGGTCTTTTTTCGCACGCGGTCATGATGCCGTGGGAAAGTTTTTTCCTGTCAAAGGTCTCCCGGCGGCCGTCCTTCTTTATGACCTTCAGCCGCGAATCCTCGATATATTCGTAAGTGGTGAACCTGCGCTCGCACTTTTCGCATTCCCGGCGCCTTCTTACCGACTTGCCTTCTTCGGTCGAGCGCGAATCTACTACTTTATGATCTTTGTTCCCGCAAAACGGGCAGATCATCTGCGCCTCTCTTTTCTTCCAAGTGCGCCGTCCTTACCGTTATCCCGGCGGCTTTAAGGAGATCGGCCGCCATCTTATCCGGATACTCGCCTGAGATCACTACCTCTCTAATGCCTGCGTTTATGAGCATCTTGGCGCATATTATACACGGCTGGATCGTGGAATAAAGTATGGAGTCCCTTACGCTGACGCCGTGGAGGGCGGCCTGGAGAAGGGCGTTCTGCTCCGCGTGCAGGCCCCGGCACAGTTCATGGCGCTGGCCCGACGGTACATTCATCTGGCTTCTTATGCACCCCGTCTTATCGCAGTGCTCTATCCTCACGGGCGCGCCGTTATATCCGGTGGCCAGGATCTTTTTATCTTTCACGAGGATAGCGCCCACGCTCCTGCGCATACATGTCGAGCGCTCCGAAACGAGCCCGGCTATGCCAAAAAAATATTCATCCCAACCCGGTCTGGTCTTTTTATCCATCTATGCCTGCCCCATCTTTTTTATCACGTCTTTATACAGCGGGAATCTATTTGTGAGCGCTTTCACTTCCTCTTTCGCGCGCGATATTGTTTTTTTATCTTTGACGTTGCGCAATACCTTATCGATAAGCCCGGCTATCTGCTCCATCTCGGGCTTGTTCATACCTCTGGTCGTCGCGGCAGGCGTACCGAGCCTTATACCGCTTGTGAGCGCGGCGGATTTTTTGTCGAAAGGTATAAGGTTCTTGTTGACCGTTATCCCGGCCTCGTCAAGCGCGGAGGCCGCCGCTTTCCCGGTGATACCTTTGTCAGTAAGATCGACGAGCATAAGGTGATTGTCAGTGCCGCCGGAGACTATCCTGTACCCTTTATTCTTTAAGCCCCCCGCGAGCGCGGAGGCGTTGACCACAATTCTCTTCTGGTAATCCTTAAACTCATCTGTCTCGGCCAGCTTGAACGCCACTGCCTTGGCCGCTATTACATGCATGAGCGGACCGCCCTGTATGCCGGGAAATACCGTCGCGTCCACTTTTTTCGCATACTCTTTTTTGCACATAACTACGCCCGAACGCGGGCCGCGCAGCGTCTTGTGGGTGGTGCTTGTGACGAATTCCGCGTGCTCGCATGAATTAGGGTGCAGGCCGGCTACGACCAACCCGGCGATGTGCGCTATGTCCACCATAAGAAGCGCTCCCACTTTGTCGCAGATCTCTCTGAATTTGGAAAAATCTATGGCCCTAGGGTACGCGCATGCCCCGGCGATCACAAGTTTGGGTCTGTGTTTTTTCGCCAGCGACAGTATCTCGTCATAATCGAGCATCTCGGTGGTTCTATTCACGCCGTACGGGATGACATTGTAGAACATCCCGGAGAAGTTATGTGCATGGCCGTGCGTGAGATGGCCGCCGCAGGCAAGGTCCATTGCGAGGACCGTGTCGCCTTTTTCTAACGCCGCGAAATAGACCGTCATGTTGGCCTGCGATCCTGAATGCGGCTGCACATTGGCGTGGTCCGCCTTGAACAGTTTCTTCGCGCGCTCTATGGCCAGCCGTTCGACGACATCCACATTTTCGCAGCCGCCGTACCATCTGGCGCCGGGGTAGCCCTCGGCGTACTTGTTGGTCATTACAGAGCCCTGCGCGGCGAGGATCTCTTCCGCCACGAAATTTTCGCTCGCTATGAGCTCGATATTGTCATTCTGCCTCTCTGCTTCCTTAAGTATCGCGTTGAAGACCTGGGGGTCGACAGATTTTAGGCTCATCACGCCTCTCCTTTAAGGATCTTCTTCTCTATATCGCTTATCTGCTCTACGCGCCTCTTGTGGCGGGGCTCTTTTATCTCCCTGGCAAGCCATGTCCGGAGGATAAGCTGCGGGTTGTCCTTTACATACTTGGCCGATATGATGATCACGTTCGTATCATTGTGCTCTCTTGAGAGCTCGGCGTCCTCTGTGGTATCACATATTGCGGCACGTATGCCGGGGACTTTATTGGCCACTATGGACATACCGATGCCGCTGGCGCATATAAGCACTCCTCTTTGTGCTTCTTTATCCGCGACCGCTTTTGCTACGTTGTATCCGATCTCCGGATAATCGCATGGTTTATTCGTGCAGGTGCCGAAATCCCGGACATCGTGCCCTTCTTTCTTCAAAAATCCCATGAACTTCGCCTTAAGATCAAAACCCCTGTGGTCGGCACCTATAGCTATCTTCATATCTTTTTCACAAGCTCCTCTAAATGTTTTTTTATCACTTCGAGCACCCTTTCGTACACTTCCAGGGGACAGCCTATCGGGTCGGCCACGTTTGGCTCCCGGGTGCCGTCGTCCAGCCTGGTGAAGTCCTTCAAGAGATGCGTCTTCGGCTCAGCCGGGGGGGCAAGCTCTATTATCCTGTCCCTGTGGAACTTGTGCATGGCTATAATAAGGTCCGATCTTGTTATCATCTCTTTGGTCAGCTTGGACGATCTGTAGTTTGAAACGTCCACCCCCTCTTTCTTCATTACGGTGATCGTGTTTTCCGTAGGCGGTATGCCGTTCATGGTGGCAACCCCGGCGGAATTTACACGGACATTATTCTTCTTCATCTCTTTGGCCATCTTCTTCAGAAGACCTTCAGCCATAACAGACCTGCAGCTGTTGCCAGTGCATACAAATAATATATCCAGTATATCGCCTTTATTCATAATGCCACGCGTCCTTTATCTGGGACTTCGTTATAGCGCCTTCCCTGAGCACCCTGTAAGGAAATACTGTCGTATCGATTATGGTGGACTCCGTTGCGAATTCCGTGGGGCCGGAATCAAGCACCATGTCTATCTTGTTCTCAAAGCTCTTTATGACATCCGACGCGCTGGTCGGAGGCCTCTCGCCCGATATATTAGCACTCGGCATAACTATCGGCACGCCGCTCGCTTCTATGAGAGAGCGGACTACAGCGCCTGAAGGCATACGGAAACCGATCGGCTTGCCTTTTTTAGACTCCAGTATCAGTGTAAGCGGCCCCGGCCAGAACCTCTTTATAAGCTTCCGGGTTATGGGCGATATATCTCCGGTCATGCGCTCAACTATATCCATGCCTGCGACATGTATCGTAAGGGGCTTGTTCTTTGGGCGGTTCTTTACCTTATAAAGTCGATTTACCGCTTTCTTATCCCTGAGATTAGCGCCAAGGCCGTAGACGGTCTCTGTAGACACCGCCACCAGCCCGCCGTTCTTCAGGATCTCCGCGGCCAGCTCTATGCCCTCTTTTTCAGGGTTCCGGCGGTTTATCTTCAATACGCGTGCTTTTCTCATTTTAATCTTAAATTCCTGTTCTTTTTCTTTATGACCTTTACCATATCTTTCCTGAAAACCTTGAGCTTGCGCTGGATGGTCCTGTCCTTTATGCCGAGTATCTGCACAGCCGCTATCGCGGCATTCTTCGCGCCTGACTTGCCTATGGACATGCAGGATACGGGAACGCCGCCCGGCATCTGAACCGTAGAAAAGAGCGAATCTATACCCTTAAGATACTTGCTCTCTATGGGCACGCCTATAACAGGCAGGTCGGTGTGGCTCGCTATCACGCCCGCCAGGTGTGCTGCGCCGCCGGCGCCGGCAATAATGACCTCTAGGCCCCTGGACCTTGCGGAGTTCGAGAACCTCGTCACGAGCGCAGGGCTTCTGTGCGCGGATAAGACCTTGACCTCGAAAGGCACGCCGAAATCGCTCAATACTTTCGACGCCTCTTTCATAACAGGCAGGTCTGAATCGCTTCCCATCAATATGGCAACCTTTGATCTTCTCTTCACCATCTTCTCGCTTTCTCGCCCTGGAGGGCGCGCTTTCCTATGTCTTTTCTATAATAGATGCCTTCGAAATCTATCTTGCCCGCGGCGTCGTACGCCTTCTTTACGGCGCCGGTTATATCGTCCCCGAGTGCGGTTATCCCGAGCACTCTGCCGCCGCTCGTCACGCACCCGCTGCCTTCCTTCTTTGTGCCGGCGTGGAAGACGACCGTGTCATCGAGTCTGCCGGCGGCTTCGAGCCCTTTCATAAGCTTTCCTTTCTCGTATTTTCCCGGGTAGCCTTTCGATGCCGCGACTATACATACGCAGGCGCGCTCATCCCACTCATTTCTATAAGAGCTCGCCTTCCCATCTATGGAAGCCTCTATGAGGTCGACAAGGTCGCCCTTCATCCTCG
This sequence comes from uncultured Planctomycetia bacterium, assembly GCA_964556455.1. Lineage (GTDB taxonomy): Bacteria > Omnitrophota > Gorgyraeia > JABMRJ01 > JABMRJ01 > CAZKWI01. The sequence continues at coordinate 25,692 of CAZKWI010000014.1, forward strand.
GTAATATAGCCTGTGTCTCCGGATCGCCGAACCTGGCATTGAATTCCAGGACATACGGACCATCTTTTGTGACCATGATACCGGCGTAGAGGACACCTTTAAAAGGTGTCTTCTTTTTCTTCAGGCCGCGTATCATGGGGTATATCACTTTATCGAGCGTCTCCCGGAATACTTCGCCCTCAGCTACGGGCGCCGGTGAATATGCCCCCATGCCGCCTGTATTCGCGCCTTTGTCATCGTCAAAGATCCTTTTATGGTCCTGGCTGGAGGCCATGGGAACAACACTCTCGCCGTCGGATACGACTATTATGGACGCCTCTTCGCCTTCCAGGCAGTCTTCTATAAGTATCCGATTGCCAGAGGAGCCGAATGCCTTTTCGGCCATTATTATATTTACGGCTTCTTCAGCCGCTTCGCGCGTGATACATACAAAGACGCCTTTTCCCGCGGCGAGGCCGTCAGCCTTCACTACTAAAGGTACGGGCCTTTTCTTCAAATGAGAGAGGGCCTCTTCGCTGTCATCGAAAACTTTGAAATCCGCTGTAGGGACACCGAACTCCCGCATGGCCTCCTTGGCAAATATCTTACTGCCTTCGAGGCGCGCTGCGGCCTTGTTCGCGCCGAATATGCGCAGGTCCTTTTTTTCAAACTCGTCCACGATCCCTTTTACAAGCGGCGCCTCGGGCCCCACTACCGTAAGGTCGATCTTTTCTCTCAAAGCGAAATCAAGGAGCCCCTCTATGTCATCCGCCTTTATATCTACATGCTCGGCCAGTGAGGCGGTGCCGCCGTTGCCCGGGGCGGCGTAGATCTTTTTCACACGGCTCGTCTGGGATATCTTCCAGATGATGGCGTGCTCCCTCCCGCCTGACCCGATCACCAGCACTTTCATATCACCACTTGCCTTTTGCCTTTTGTCACTTCGCCTATGATGTAAGACCTGAATCCGAAACCCTCTAATGCAGCCTGGGTCTTCAAGGCGTTCTTCCTGCTAAGAATGAGAACCATCCCGATACCCATGTTGAACGTGCGGTACATCTCTTCGTCGCTGGTGCGGCTGCGCTCTTGTATGGTATTGAATATCTCCGGGGTCACCCATGAGTGGCGGTTCAAAACCGCCGCACAGCCTTTAGGCAGGATCCGTATAATATTGTCGTAAAACCCGCCTCCAGTGATATGTGCTATCCCTTTTATCTTCATCCTCCTAAGGAGCGCTACGATCGGTTTTGCGTAGAGCGCCGTGGGTCTTAGAAGGTCTTTTTTGAACTTGTTCTTTATCTCGCCCGCGCTGAAGAGTTTCCTTATAAGAGAATAACCGTTCGAGTGAGGTCCGCTGGATGCGATACCCAGCATAACATCACCCGGGCTTATCTGCGAGCCGTCTATTATCTTCTTCTTGTCCACCACGCCTACGCAGAAACCGGCCAGGTCATAATCCTCATTCTTGTAGAGGCCTGGTAATTCCGCTGTCTCTCCGCCAATAATGGCGCATCCGGATTCTTTGCAGCCGTATGCTATGCCTCTCATAACTTCGAGCATCTTGGTGGTATTCAATCTGCCGGTCGCGAAATAGTCCAGGAAGAAGAGCGGCCGTGCCCCGCAGGCCACGATATCGTTAACACACATGGCGACAAGGTCTATGCCGATAGTGTTATATTTGCCGGCTATTTCCGCCATCATGAGCTTCGTACCTACGCCGTCGGTGGAGGCGGCGAGCACCGGTTCCTGGATGCCTTTGAAATCCGCGCTGAAGAACCCGCTGAAGCCCCCTATCCTGCCCATGACGCCGGGTATCCTGGTGGCCCTGACCATAGGTGTAAGCGACCTGATAAAGCTATCCGCTTTGTCTATGTCTACCCCGGAATCTTTATACGTGATCGCCTTCTTTGTCATCCTATGACTCTCTTCAGGACCTCCTGGTACGCCTCTTCTATGCCGCCGAGGTCGCGTCTGAACCTGTCCTTATCGAGCTTTTTGCGCGTGCCCTTTTCCCAGAGACGGCAGGTATCGGGTGATATCTCGTCGCCCAGGAGGATCTTGTCCTTATGGCGCCCGAACTCCAGCTTGAAGTCCACAAGGTCGAGGTTTCTTTTGTCGAAGAAATCCCGTAGTATATCATTGATCTTGAACGAGCGGTCGCGTATGACATTCAGCGCATCTTCATCTACAATGTCGAGCGCTTTTATGTGGTATTCGTTTATGAGCGGGTCGTGCAGGGCATCGCTCTTGTAGTGGTATTCCAGGACCGGCTCTTTCAGGACTATTCCCTCTTCCAGCCCGAGGAGCTTTGCCATGCCTCCGGCAACGATATTCCTTATCGTCACTTCTATGGGCACGATCTTCAGGCTCTTAACGAGCATATCCCTGTCGTTCAAGAGCTTCACATAATGCGTCTCGACACCTTTCGACTCAATAAGCTCGAATAGTTTTGCGGAGACTTTATTATTCACTACACCCTTGCCGATAATAGTGCCGCGTTTTGTGGCGTCGAACGCCGTGGCATCGTCCTTGAACTCCTGTATCACGAGATCCCTGTCTTCTGTCTCAAAAAGTTTCTTGGCCTTGCCTTCGTACAACATCTTTTGCTTTTCCATGACCGCTCCCTCTATCATATGCCCACCTTTTTGAATATATCACCCACGTAAGCGGTGTGATAGTTGAGATCGAAACACGCGTCGATCTCCTGCTGGTTAAGGTACTTTCTAACCCTGTTATCGTTCTCGAGCATTATTTTGAAATTTATGCCGTCCTCCTGCGACCCCATGGCCGCCTTCTGGATTATCGCGTAGGCGTCGGGCCTTGTGAGGCCTTTATTCACAAGCGCCAGGAGCGCCCTCTGAGAGAACATAACTCCGCGGTTCTTTTCCATATTCTCTTTCATGACATCCTCGCGTACGACGAGCCGTTGGATAAGTCCGGTGAACTTATTCAACATATAATCGAGAAGTATGGTACCGTCCGGAACTATCACCCGCTCAACCGAAGAATGCGATATGTCCCTCTCATGCCACAGCGGCATATTCTCCATGGCGGCTTGCGCATTGCCTCTCAGTATCCGCGCCAGGCCCGATATCCTCTCGCACAGGATAGGGTTCTTTTTGTGCGGCATCGCGCTCGAGCCGGTCTGCGTGCGCGAAAAATACTCCTGCACTTCACCGACTTCCGTCCTCTGGAGATGGCGTATCTCCACGGCGAATTTTTCAAGGGATGTCGCTATTATCGCCAGCGTAGTGAGATACTCGGCGTGCCTGTCCCTCTGCAGCACCTGTGTCGATATGTTCGCCGGCTTAAGGCCAAGCTTATTACATGCGTATTCTTCGACCCTGGGTTCTACATTGGCATATGTCCCTACGGCGCCGGAGATCTTGCCGACCGCTATTATATCCCTCGCCTGCTTCATGCGCTTAAGGTTCCTGTGGGTCTCGTCATAAAAAAGCGCCATCTTAAGGCCGAACGTGATGGGTTCGGCGTGTATCCCGTGGGACCTGCCCATCATAACGGCCCTTTTATGTTTCCGGGCTTTATCGCGGAGCGCCTTCAGGAGCAGGTTCAGGTCGTCTATAAGTATATCCGCCGCCTCGCGCATCATTATGGCCAGCGATGTATCGAGCACATCGCTCGAGGTCATGCCGAGGTGCAGGTACTTCGCGTCGTCGCCTATGGTTTCAGCGAGGTTCATGAGGAACGCCACGACATCGTGGTTGGTCTTATCCTCTATCTCTTTTATCCTCTCTACATCGAACGCGGCGTGCCGCTTTATTACCGCTACGGATTCCTTGGGGACCTGTCCCAGCCTCGCCATCGCTTCGCAGGCGGCTATCTCTACCGCGAGCATCTTCCGGAACTTATTCTCCTCTGTCCAGATGGCCGACATCTTGGGGAGCGAGTATCTTTTTATCATATAATTATCTCCTTATAATGCCTAATTATTATGTCACAAGGGCGGGCGATTGTCAAGTGATGGGGATATTCGGTGATGTATAATGTTTTACGCGGAGACAAGCTCAAAACCATGTCATTCCCGC